>NZ_JBSGEZ010000097.1:0-22803 GCF_053603155.1 Nocardia sp. NPDC004260
TCGGGTGGTTCGCCGACGCAGGTGCGGGTGTCGCCGGATCTGGTGGCGCCGGGGTCGTTGCCGCCGGTGGGACCGGGCACGGACATGACCGCGGTCACCACGATGGTGCGGGCGCCGGAAGTGACGCCGCAGACGTCGGCGCCGCCGCAGCGGCAGTACGCGCCGACGCAGGTGATGATCACGCTTCCCGGTCTGCCGCCGATCCCGTGCGGGATCTTCTGCCCGCCTCCACCGCCGGTGAATCCCTGCGTCGCGCAACCGGTTCCCGCTCCGATGCCGCAACCGGGACAGCCCGGCGCGGGGCGCATCCCCTTGGCGCCGGGGCAACGGTACGGTGCGGCCCCCGGGCAGTTCCCCGGCCCGGATGTGAACAGTGCCGACGCCGAAGGCAATCCGCAAGCTGCCGGTGCCGAAGCTGTCGACTGCACGCAACCCGGAGCGGACACCGGCCCCGCGCCCGACGCTCCGCAGCGGAACGGCGCACCACGCAACCCTGAACCTGCCATGACCACACCGCGCGCGCCGGAACCCGAAACCGAACCGGTGCCCGACGCGGAGTCGACACCCACGCCGCAGCCCGGGATCACCCTGCCCTTCGGCATCGTCATCCCACTGCCCGGTCCGCCCCCGCCGCCTCCGGCGGGCTGACCCCTTGCCCGACACACCGACGTGCTCGCATCCGGAGCCTGCCGCTATGCCGGCTGCGTGGTGTCACGGCGGTAGTCCTGAGGATGAACGGCGGCATCGGCCGCAGACCCATTGCGCTCGGCAAGTCCGCCGGAGGGATACGCAAAATCCGATCCGAGTGTGGGCGAAGTCGCCGAGCGCCTGAAGGAGTTCTTCGAACATTGCGTCCGGCTGGGCCGGACCGTGGTTCGTCCAGCGGCGGGAGGCCGCTTCAGTAGAACATCGCACGCACCCCGAAGGCGGCCGCCAGCGCGTCGCCGATTCGAAACAGCCACGACTGTGCCCGCAGAGTGCACGACGCTGCCGCAAAGGCGTATCCGGACCGCGTCAACCCACGTATTGTGGTCGTTAGCTATCGCGTGGCATCTACCAGCGGCGCCCAAGAGACCAGCGGTCTTCGAGGACGCCATTTCGTGCGGTGGGCGCTCGGCGAACGGGTGGTCCGGTGCACCGACCGGAGCCGATCGCCGGCGGCCGCGGTGACGAACCTTTACCGAGACCGGTCGAGCAGAGGTGATCTCATGAGGGCCACAGTCGGAATATCAGCGGAGCAGGCGGTGGTGCGCGGTGTGATGGTCTCGTCGACGGCGCGACGAGGCACTCGCCCGGCCGTGCTGCGGGAGATCGAACAGCCGGTCGAGCACTCCACCGCCGCCTCGGTGGCCGCCACGCTGGACGCGCTGACGTCCGCCGCCGGATCGCGCACCGAAATCGATGACGTCGCGGTCGCGTACCGCACCGTTGCCGAACGGCGGGCAATCGTCTCGCAACTTTCGTCGGCCGCGTGGCGATCATCGTCGCTGGTGTCGACCAAGACAGCGCTGCTCGCGCTGCTCGAGGAGATGCCGGGCCTGGGCGAGTACGACACGTTGCTGGTATCGGAGGTCGTCGGATACCACACGTCGTACCTCGTGGCCGGGCCGAATCGGGGCGAGATCCTGCTTTCCGGCACATGGTCCTCCGGTGTCGTCGACGCCGAGAGCGCGGATTCGGCGGTCGGCCGGATCCGGCCCGCCCTGGAGGCGGCCGCGCTGCGGCCCGACGCCGTGGTGCTGTGCGGCGCGTCGGCGGGAGATCCGGACGTGGTCTCCGCGCTGCGGACCGGGCTCGACGCCCCGGTCATCGTGGTGCCCGACCATGCCAACGCCGCCGCTTACGGTGCGGCCTTGGTCGCCGCCGCTCCGTTCCGGCGCGCGGCGGCGGAACCGGCAGCGGCCGATCGCAGGCGTGGCGGCCGCGTGATCCTCGCCGGGGCCGCCGTTGCCGCACTGCTGGGCGGAGCCGCGATCGCGGTCGCGCAGGCGCGGGAGGACCGTCCGGCCGACGCCGAGATCGGCGGCCCCGCGGAGGCGTCCCTCACCGCACCCCAGCCCGTCGACCCGAATCCAGCGCTCGCGACCCCGACGCCGGCGGCGGAGCGGGCGCCCGTGTCCATCGTTCCGGAGGCGGCGGTCACCCCGGAGCCGTATCCCGAGCCGCCGGCGCCGCATCCCGCGAACGCGCAGGCTCAACTGCCCCTGCCGGTGCCCCCTGGCCCCGAACCGCCGCCGGCCGAGCAGCAACCGCCGCCGCACCCGCGCACCACGACGGAATACCCCGAACCGACGACCGCCGCCGCCCCCAACGACACCTTCCTCTTCCCGGGCGAGTCGCCACCGCCACCCTGGAACGCCGACCCGGCAGCGGTTCAGGCCTGGTGGGACAACCACGCGAAGCTGAAGGAGAGTTGGCTGAACGGCCGCTGACCCCGATCGGTGTGCCGCCGCCGTGATCGGCGGCGGCGGCGCCCGCGGCCGGTCGATAAGCTGGGCGGGTGAGCGCACCAACGGCGGGATCGGTGGAGATCGTCGACGACCTGGAGGCCGTGACGACCCGAGGCCCCGAAGACGATCCCGCGGCGACTGGGATCAGCCGCGCCGGCGTGGAGGCGCTGTGGGCGTCGGTGCAGGAGTGGTACCGCTTGGGCACCACTCCGGCGATCCAGGTCTGCCTGCGCCGCGAGGGCAGGATCGTCCTGAATCGCGCCATCGGGCACGGCTGGGGCAACGCGCCGGGCGACGGGCCGGACGCGGTCAAGATCCCGGCTACCCCGGACACGCCGTTCTGCGGCTTCTCGACCGCGAAGGGCGTTGCCGGAGCGCTGATGTTCATGCTCGTCGAGCAGGGGGCATTCACCCTCGACGAGCCGGTGTCCGGCTACATTCCCGAGTTCGCGTCGAACGGTAAGGCCGCCATCACGATCGGTGACGTACTTTCGCACTCCGCCGGGATCCCCTTCGTCACACCGCCGTATCAAGGCGTCGATCTGGTACTCGACGAGGAACTGGCCGTGCGTGGGCTGGCCGACCTGGTCCCGAGTTGGAAGCCGGGACGGTTCCGCGTGTACCACGCGCTGACCATCGGGTTGATCCTGCGGCTGCTGGTGCAGCGCGCCACCGGCAAGCGGATGCGGGACCATCTCGCCGAGCAGGTGCTCGAGCCGTTCGATTTCCGCTGGACCAATTTCGGTGTGCGGCCCGAGGACGTCGGCAAAGTCGTGCCGAGCGTGAAAACCGGTCCGGCTCCGTCGCGCACGGCGACCTTCCTGGCGCGCAAGGCCATCGGCGGACGAATGGACCGGGCGTCGCGCTCGGCGACCGACGCCTTCCTCACCGCCGAACTGCCGTCGGGCAATCTGATCACCACCGCGTCGGAATTGTCGCGGTTCTACGAGATCCTCACGCGCGGCGCACCGGACGGCCGGCGCATCATCAGGCCGGAGACCTTGGCCGAGGCAGTGCGCCCGGCTCGCTGGATACCCGGCGTCGCCGGACGTGTCAGCCGGGCGGGGTTCGAACTCGGCGGGCGCCGGTCGAAATTCGGCCGCGACACCGGGTCGCACTTCGGGCGCAGCGGATTGACCACGCAGTACGGGTGGGCCGATCCGGCTCGTGGGCTGTCCGGGGCGATCCTCACCAGCGGCAAGGCCACCACCGACACCGAGCGGCCGTGGCAGCTGGTCGCTCGGATCTCCGCCACCGTGCCTGCCGACCGGTAGCCACGCGCCCGGAGCCCACCCGCGCCGATCGCCTCCACCAGTGAGAAGACTCGAGCAATCCGAACGATTTAGTCTGTTAACTCGCTTGTTGCCAACCCGTCGGGTTGTGCTAGCGCTAGCGGAACAGACTGGCCCGTCGGCTCTTTGGCGGTGAAAGCGTTGGTGTTGATGAGGATTGACCTTGACGTGGCGGTGAGCGCATCCCGGCACGAGATGTTCCCCGACGAACGCGGGCGGTTCGGCGTGTTCGGAGGCAGATTCGTCCCCGAGGGCCTGATGGCCGCGCTACTGGATCTGGAGGACGCCTATCGCCTCGCGCGAGACGACCCCGGGTTCGTGGCCGAGTATCGAGAACTATTGCGGGACCGGGTCGGTCGGCCCACATTGCTGCATCAGGTACCGCGCTTCGAAGAGTTGCTGGGTGTGCCGGGCGCCCGCGTGTATCTCAAGCGCGAGGACATGGCCCACACGGGCGCCCACAAGATCAACAACGCCGTCGGGCAGGCGTTGCTGGCCCGGCGGATGGGCAAGAAGCGGATCATCGCCGAGACCGGCGCGGGGCAGCACGGCGTCGCGGTCGCGACGGTATCGGCGATGCTCGGATTGACCTGTGTGGTCTACATGGGAACCGAGGACATGCGCCGCCAGGCGTCGAATGTGATGCGGATGAGGCTGCTCGGTGCCGAGGTGCGGCCGGTCGACATCGGTTCGCGCAGACTGAAAGAGGCGATCAGCGAGTCGGTCCGCGACTGGGTGTCCACCGTGGACACCACCTACTATCTGTTCGGCACCGCGGCGGGGCCCGCGCCGTACCCGCGGATCGTGCGAGATTTCCAAACGGTGATCGGCACGGAGACCAGGAATCAGATCGCGCGCGTCGAGGGCAGGCTGCCCGATTACGTCCTGGCCTGTGTCGGCGGCGGCAGCAATGCGATCGGGGTCTTCCATCCGTTCGCCGACGATCCACGGGTGCGGCTGATCGGCGTCGAAGCGGCCGGACGGGGGGTGGACACCGGCGAGCACGCGGCAACCCTCTGCATGGGCAGCCCGGGCGAGATCGACGGCTCCTACAGCTATCTGCTGCAGGACGAGGACGGCCAGATCGCGCGGACGCACAGCATCGCGGCGGGACTGGACTATCCGGGTGTCGGCCCCGAGCTGAGCCATTTGAAGGACAGCGGCCGGGTGACCTACCGGGCCGCCACCGATGCGGTGGCGCTGCGCGGCATGCAGGCACTCAGCCATACCGAAGGAATCCTCGCGGCATTGGAATCCGCCCACGCCGTGGGGTATCTGATGGAGATGGCCGACCGCGGTGAGATTCCCGCGGGCTCGCTGATCGTGCTGTGCCTGTCCGGCCGCGGGGACAAGGATCTCACCGTGGCCGCCGAGCGGCTCGGTGTGGCATGACCGCTGCTATGGTCGAAAGCGCCCATGGCGCCGGAGAGGGACCGCGCGCTACACCCGCGCACGAGGACGAGCCCTCTTGAAGTTTGTGCCCCGCCTGATCTTGTTCCTGGCGATTCACGCTGTCTTGTTCCTGCTGCCCTGGTGGACGCTGGTGGCGGCGACCACCGACGAATCCGGCTCGCTGTTCTGGCTGGGTTCGGCACTGTTCCTGCTCGGGTTCGCGTGCCTGCCCGCGGCGATGTATCTGGGCCACGGGCCCGTGCAGTCGGACGCGGCCTCGATCGTCGGCGACACCTTGCTGGGCGTCATGTGGGTGCTGTTCAGCTGGTCGGTGCTGGGCAATCTGGCGCGCGCGGGATTGACCGTCGCGGGCGTGGGCGACCCCGCTCGCTCGCGGATCGTCGCGGCGGGCGTGCTCGCGGCCGCGGCGGTGCTGGTGGTGTGGGGTGTGATCGAGGCGCGCCGGGTGCCGCGGGTGCGCACGGTGGATGTCGCGATTCCAGGTCTCGGCTCCGCGCTGGACGGACTGCGCGTGGTCGTCGTGACCGACACCCATTACGCCGCGCTGAACCGGCTGCGCTGGTCGGAACGCGTGGTCGAGGTGGTCAACGCGCAACGGCCCGACATCGCCTGCCACGCGGGCGACCTCGCGGACGGGTCGGTGGCGAAGCGGCACGCGCAGGTCGATCCGCTCGGCAAGGTCGAGGCCGAACTCGGCCGGTTCTACATCACCGGCAATCACGAGTATTTCGGTGACGCGCAGGGCTGGATCGAGCACATGGCCGCACTCGGCTGGCAGCCGTTGCACAATCAGCACGAGGTCGTGCGCCGCGGCGACGACCGGCTGGTGATCGCGGGCATCGACGACCCGACCGGCATCGGCTTGACCGGTCACGGCCCCGACCTCCCCGCCGCGCTCGCAGGGGCGGACCCGGACGTTCCGGTCGTCTTGCTCGCCCACCAGCCCAGACAGGTCGCGGAGGCCGCGGCCGCGGGAGTGGCGTTGCAGATCTCCGGCCACACCCACGGCGGCCAGATCTGGCCGTTCCACTATCTCGTTCGCCTCGAGCAGCCCGTCGTGGCCGGGCTGAGTCGCCACGGCGAGCGCACTCAGCTCTACACCAGCCGGGGCACGGGATTCTGGGGTCCGCAGCTGCGGGTGTTCGCCCCGAGCGAGATCACCGTGCTGATCCTGCGTGCGGAGTCGGCGACCGGGTGAACCCAGGGGCGCCGGGTCAGCGCGGGCCGGGCCGGCGTCGGCGCGGCTGACGGCATCGGGTGCCGACGGCGGCGCAGGGCAATCGCCGGAGCGGCACCGTCAGAGCAGGCCGCCGCGGCGAGCGTGATGCAGCGCGTCGACGCGGGAATTGGTGCCCAGCTTGCCGTAGATGCCGCGCAGGTGAGTCTTCACGGTGTTGACCGAGACCCCGAGGTCCTCGGCGATCTGCTGGGCGGTGCGACCGGAGGGCAACTGCTTGAGCACGGTCATCTCGGTGTGGGTCAAGGCGGGGTAGGCAGGCCTGCGCCGCGCCGCGGGATGACGGCGGATCGACTCCGCGAAGCTCTCCGCCCGGCCCAGACGGCCCGCGTAGCTGTCCAACAAGGGCATCGCGGCGGGCACGTCGAGGAACGGCCGCAGCAGCCGGTGCGGCGTCGCGGAACCCAGCGCGTTCTCCAGCGCGGTGAGGGCTTTGGCCGGAGCGCGGGACTCGTGCTGTGCCGCCGAGTAGAGCAGCCACCCGGTGACCGCGCTGACCGGGCGCAGCTCGCCCGCGCGGTCCAGCAGTGGTTCGAGCACCGCGCAGGTAGCCTTGCGACGATCGGCAGCGGCGTGCAGCGCCGCATCGGCCAACCGCACCTCGGGCAGTTCGCCGACGATACCTCGGGCGCGTTCGACCAGCAGTTGCGCCGTCCTGGCATCGTGCACGCGCAGCAGCGCCCACACCACCGGCAGGATCAGGCTGCCGGTCGCCGCGGGCACCGCCTTGTGCTCGAGCAGGACGAGCAGGCTGCGGCGCAGCGCGTCGACCGCGGCCGACTGCTCCTCGGCGCGCTCGAGTTCGAGCAGGCGGCCCACGACGTGCCCGCGCCATCCCGCGGCCGGACCGTGGGATCCGTCGTGGTCGACCCGCTCGGTGAGCACCGACGCGATCTGCGCCGCGCCCGGTGTCTCGCCTTGCAGGTAGGCGCCGTAGGCGGCCACGGCCGTCGCCTGGACGGCGTCGGTGGTCTCCAGCAGCCCGTGCTTCTCCGCGATCGCCAGCGCGCGCGCCGCGCGGTCCCGCATCGCGGTGGCGGCGTCGACGGCGTCGGCGGCGAACGCCAGCCGGGTCAGCGCACGCAGCACCAGGCGAGGGCGCCCCGCGTGCTCGGCCAGCGCGAGCCCGGAGTGCAGCAATTGTTCTCCGCGCGTGACCGCACCGCCCGCGACGAAGGCGGTGGCGATCTGGATCTCGGTGTAGGCGTCGAGATCGGGGTCGCCGGTCGGCGCGACGTCCTCCGGAGACTCGGGCAGCGCAGCCCCGGTGGTCGCCGCGACGTCGATGGTCGCGGCGAGGGTGAGCGCGTCCAGCCGCTGCGCGTCGGCGAAAGAGGCCTTGGCCGCGCGCCGCGCCGCCGCGGTGTCCAGGCACGCCACCGCGGCGGCCGCGCTGCCCGCGACGAGAGCGCCGACGACGCGCACAAGCCAGAGAAAGGGGTCGTCGAGCAACGCCGGTGCCGAACGGGCCAGATGATCGAACAGCGTCCGGCCCGTGCCGTCGAGAACCATGCGCAGCGCACACGCCGACAAGAATTCGCACAGTTGCTCGTGGTCCGCGCCCGCGAGCTGATGCGGCAGCGCGGTCTCGGGCAGCCCCGCGGTCCGCAACCACCGGGCCGACCGGCGATGCAGTTCCGCGCACACGCGCGGCCCGAGGCGGCGAGCTTCGGCGAGGAAATGGGCGCGCACCAGCGGATGACAGGAGAACCACACGTCGCCGTCGCGCACGACCGAGTCGATCGGGAAGCCGATCAGGTCGAGTTCGTGGAGCGAGTGCCCCGCACCGCCGCCAACGAGTTCGTCGGCGAGCTGCTCGGTGAACGCGACGGGAATGCTGGTGTAGGTGAGGAACCGGCGCAGCGTGGGCGGCAGTACCTCGACGAGTTCCCCGAGCAGGAAATCGGTGACCGCGCGCGCCGGGCGGGCGAGAACGGCGAGCGCCGCGGCGCGGTCGTCGGATCCGGCGGCCAGATGGGTGGCGGCGATGCGCACGAGCGCGGCCCAGCCCCGGGTCAGGGTGCCGAGCGCATCGAGCTCGGCGCCGGTGAGTTCGCACCCGTGGTGGCGGCACAGCGCGTCGATCTCGTCCGCGGTGAAGGCGAGTTCGCCCGCGCCCCAGCGGGTCAGCCGCGCGTGCAGTTCCAGGACGTGCCAGCGGATCGGCGGAGCCGAGCGGGCGCACAGCATCGTCGTGACGGTGGGCGGCGCATGGTGCAGGAAATATTCGATACCCGCGAGCAGGAGCGGATCGGTGAGCAGATGAGCGTCGTCGAGCACGAGGATCGTCGGCGTCGTGCGCGCGGCCAGCGTCTCGACGAGCGCCGCGGCGTACGCGGCAGGGGGACAGGCGTCGGACGTGGTCGCGATCTCGAACCGCTCGTGCAGCACGGTCCACAGTGACGTCGCGTCGTCGAGCTGCTCGGTGACGGTCAGCCAGGCGACATCGGATCCGCCCGCGGCCTGCCGCGCCGCCCAGTCGGCCGCCAGCACCGACTTCCCGGTCCCGGCGGGTGCGCGCAGCAGTAGTACGTGCCCGGTACCGGACATGCTGTCGGCGGCGGCGTACAGATCGGGCCGGGGAATCGGGGTGAACGGCAACGCCGGTATTTCGGCAGCGGACCGCGCCGCGGCGGGGATGCGGCGTAGAGCGGGGACGTGCGATGTGGTCACCGTGCCTCCCGGGCCGTGTGCTGACAGATCACTACCGCGCCTCGGTAGCGGAACATACCCGGTGCGAAGTCCGCTCGATCAGATCGTGTGTCGTCGTTATGGAATGTTCATTTCGCGCGAACGCGAAATATCGGAGTCATCCGAAACGGGTGAAGTGCTGGATGGGGCGAGTGGTGGAGATTCGGAAGGCGTCCATTACTTCCCGAGAAAGGGGGCGACCGATGACGCACATGACCGAACCGGAGTCACACCCCGTTCGCCGTGGCATCGCGGCGGGCACGTCCATCGCGGCCGCGATCCTGCTGCTCACCGTCGGTGTGCTGTCGATCTTCGAGGGGATCTCCGCGGTCGCCGCGGACGAACTCATCGTCGTCGG
Source organism: Nocardia sp. NPDC004260 (assembly GCF_053603155.1). Taxonomy (NCBI): domain Bacteria; kingdom Bacillati; phylum Actinomycetota; class Actinomycetes; order Mycobacteriales; family Nocardiaceae; genus Nocardia; species Nocardia sp. NPDC004260. The sequence goes on from NZ_JBSGEZ010000097.1 coordinate 9,442, forward strand.
CGCCGACTATGTCTACAAGTACGACACTACGATTTGGGGCTGGATCCACATCGTGCTCGGCATCCTCCTGGTCATCGCGGCGCTGGGCTTGATGACCGGCACGACTTGGGCGCGGGTGGTGGCGATCTGCCTGGCCGCGCTGTCGATCATCGCGAACTTCCTGTGGCTGCCCTACTACCCGGCGTGGTCGATCCTGGTGATCGCGCTGAACATCGTCGTGATCTGGGCGGTCGCCACCTGGCGTCCCGATGCCCTCTGACCGGGCGAACATTGTGGCATCTCACTATTCCGGCGTGCGGGAATCGTGGTCCGCCGGTGTGGGTGGGACCGGGGTGGCGGCGATACCGGCTCGGCGAGCAGCGTTGCGGAGAGCAAACTCCGGCGATCGCCCGGTGAGGTCGGGGTTTTCGCTGCCCCAATAGGTGAGGTTGTGGTATCCACCTTCGAGACCGCACTACGAATTCGAAGGGACGCCAATGCCCAGCAAGCCCCCGCTCGTTCTCCTGCACGGTGTCACGATGTCCGAACGGGTGTGGGATGACGTCACACCCCTGCTCGCCGCGCGGCACGAGGTGATCACGCCGACCGCGGTCGGGCATCGGGGCGGACCGCGGGCCCTGCGGCGTCCGGCGCGGGTCGAGCACTTGGTGGACGACATCGAACGGCGGCTGGACGGGCTCGGACTACGCCGGGTGCACGTCGCGGGTAATTCGCTGGGAGGCTGGATGGCCATCGAATTGGCCCGGCGCGGGCGAGCCGAGACCGTCTGCGCGCTCTCGCCGGCGGGCTTCTGGGAAGCCGGGGACCGAAGCCGTTCGGCCGCGACCCGCCGCATCGCCCGCGAGGTGAGCACCGGGCGGCTGCTCGGCTTCCTCGCCCCCGTGGGCCTGCGCAGCGCGGCGGTGCGGCGAACGGCGTTGCGCAACATCGCCGTCCACGGTGATCGCGCCTGCGCGGCGCAGGCCATGACGTTCCTCCGGGACCTGCTGGGCTGCACCGTCACCGCCGATCTGCTCGGTACCGACGAACAGATCGCCGCGCTTGACCCGTTGCCGTGCCCGATCACGGTGGCCTGGTCGGAGCACGATCGTGTGCTGCCCGCACAGATCCACTTACCGATCGCGCGGGCGCGGCTGCCCGAGGCCGCGTTCTCCGTTCTGCCGGACACCGGTCACGTTCCGATGATCGACGACCCCGAGCTGGTCGCACAGACGATCCTGACCACCACGAGCATGACCGCCGCCGAGGCATCCTAGGGCTGCCCTGATTCGCGCGGCCACGCCTCACGCTGCCATGGGAGCGGGCCGCTCACACGTCGAGCAGGTGCGGCAGTCCGGCGCGGTAGCGGTCGGCGTCGATGCGTTTCCACGGGTCGAAGACCGGCAGGGACACCAAGGGAAAGACCGGGACGCGGGGCGCGGGATCGTCGGCGGCATCGAGGATCGCGTTCGTGGCGGCGCGGCCGGATTCGTTGGCGCCCTCCATGGTGGCGAGGTCGATGTTGTTGCGCACGTGGTCGCCGCCGAAGAAGAGGTTCGGCACGGCGCAGCGGGCCTCCGGGCGGTGGTCGTAGGAGCCGACGGTGTTGACCAGCAGTGGGGTTTCGTTGTGGATGCCGCTCGCGGTCCAGGTGACTCCGGGGTCCAGATGCCAGGAGCGGATGTCCTCGGGACGCAGCCAGCCCGTGCCGGTGTTGAGCCATTCGCTCAGCTGTGCCCACACCTCTTCGGCGATTTCGGCGGCGGTGCACTGTTTGGCCGTTCGGTGGAAGCGGATGCCGGGGGAGTCCCAGTCGGAGATGTCCACCGAAAGGCATTCTCGCACGGTGCCGTCGCCGTACCGGGCGGTGAAGTCGCCTACCCACATCGGCGCTTGACGCAAGGCGGTGAGCGCCCACGGCGAGCCGAGCGCGGCGATGTGGCCTTCCGGCAATTCGGTCGGGCGGGAGAGGTAGTACTGGATGCCGACCATCCAATCGGTCCGGAGTTCGCGCATGCCCGCCAGATGCGGGTCGGCGTCGATGATCTCGTCGCTCAGCAGCGCGACCGCCTTGTCCACCGGCATCGCGCACAGATACCAGTCCGCGGTGACCGCGCTGGAGCGGCCGTTGGGATCGGTGAGGGTTGCCGAGGCGATCCGGCCGTCTCGCAACTCCAACCGCGTCGCCCGCTGCCCCAGTACGAATCGCACGCCCCGCGACCGCAGGTGCGTCACCCACGGATCGATCCAGGCTTCGTTGGTGGGGCGGTTGAGAATACGGTCGATACCGGCGGAGTATTGCGGGATCGCCCCGGTTCCGGCCAGGACCAGGGCCTCCCCGATGGTGCCGATGGTGCGGGCCGAACTCGACTGGGGTTTGGCCGCGACGGTGATGCGGGTGAGGGCGCTGACGAGGTATTCGCGGTAGGCCGCCGACTTGCCCTCGGCGCGCAGGATCTGTTCCCACGTCACGTATTCCCATTGGCCGAACCGCCGTTCGGTGCACGAGGTGAACCAGACGGCCATCTGTCTGGCGAAGAACGCCAGTTCGGCCGGGGGCAGTTCGGGAATGAAGCCGAAGGCGCCGATCAGCGTGTTCTGCATGCGCTGTGGTGTGAGCTGGTCGAGGCCCCCGAAATCGACCGGCGCGAACAGTGGCGGCCTGCCGCGGAATCCCGCGACCGTACCCTCGACGCGAACCAGGTTGCCCGCCACGCCATCGGCATTGCCGGGGAACGGAATTCGGCGCATGGTGTCCGGAAGATTCTGATAGCAGCCGGGGAAGAACCGGAAGCCGTGCTCGCCGGGCAGGTCCGCGCGGCCGTCGGTGCCGGTGCCTGGCACGCCCATACTGCGTGCCTTGCCGCCGAGGAACGCCGGTTCGTACACGGTGACCTCGTAGCCGCGTTCGATCAGTTCGTGTGCCGCCGAGAGCCCGGCGACTCCGCCGCCGAGAACCGCGACCGACTTTTCGCCGGTGCGTAGTCCTGGCGTTCGGCGTACTCCCGGTGGTGCGGCTTGGGCGGGGGCGGCGGCGATGGATACCCCGGCCGCGAGCGCGCCGCGCAGCAGGTCGCGGCGGGTGAGGTCGATGGTCGGCCGAGGGCGCGGGTCATGCATGTCGATCTCCTGAAGATGCCGCGAGACTGTCTTGCGGCGGCCGGGACGGGATGGCGTCGGCGGGCCCGGCGCTCGTGAAGGCCCGGGCTTCCCTTCGTTCGGAGACCGTGTCGCGGCATTCGCCGACCAGGTCGGCGAGGACGGGCCACGGTGCCCGCCACGAGTCGCGTAGCGCTCCCGCCGCGAACGCTGCGGCGCGTGCGGGAGTGAAGACGTCCTTCGGTTCGACGGTGCGGGAGAAGACTTCGGTGACCCGGTCGGCCAGTACGGAGTCGCCGGCGGCCTTGCGGTAGAGCTCGATCTCCAGCGGGCGCATCGCCGTGCCCCGAGCCAGGCGGTTGGTCCACTGGTAGACGCCTAGGCACTCGCGATCGCGCAGCTGTTCCCACGCGGTCAGGACGGTGTCGAGATGCGCGGTGTCGTCGAGGGCGGGTGCGGCGAGTTCGCCGAGCAACCGGCCGTAGCGCACGGCGTCGCGTATGCCCTGCGCGGTCACCGGGTCCTTGAAATGGCCCGCGTCACCCGGCAGCGCCCAGCCCGGGCCGGTCGAGCGCCGGAAGTAGGACGCCAGGCCGGTGGCCGCACGCACTCGCCCTACTCTGCGGCAGTCGCGCAGCCGCAGCCCAAGTCCCGGTAGTCGGTCGATGGCCTCCTGATACCGGCGCTCGGCCCGACCGGCCCCCGGTTCGGCAGGCTGCGCGGGCGGTTGGACCAGGCTGAGCAGTAGACCGTCGTCGCAGGGAAACGCGGTGCCGAGGTCGCGACCGCAACGCCATTGCGCGGCGATGTGCCGCTGGTCGGTCGCGCCGTCGTGCCAGTACGCGAAGTAGCAGTCCCGCCCGCTCGGTGCGGACAACCGGGGCCGGGCGGCGCCGACGAGCCGGGCCACCGTACTGCGGCGGCCGTCGGCCCCGACGATCAGGCGGGCGCGCACCTCGTGCACGCCACCGGCTTCGGTGTAGCGGACGCCGACACAGCGACCGCCGGACCACACCAGGTCGGTGACCCGGACGCCCTCTCGGATCCGCGCTCCGGCCGCGACGGCGGTGGTCACCAGCGCGGCGTCCAATCCGGTCCGCCGCACGCACATCGCATGGCCGATGCCGTCCACCGGTGTGAACGACGACCGGACCTGAAGGCCGCCACCATCGGCGAAGGCCGTGGTCAACGGGGGCGCCCCGAGCTGAAGGACGCGCTCGAGAGCGCCCACGCGGCGCAGTTCGGCCAGGCCCGCGGGCCACAGCAGGTGTGTCGAAAGGGTGTCGGACGGAAAGCGCGCCGAGTCCAGCGCGACGACGTCCCGCCCTGCCATGGCGAACGCGATGGCGGCCGCGGAGCCCGCGCAGCGCGCGCCGACCACCACCACGTCGGTGTACTCGATTGCCGGAGAGGAGGATCCGCGCATCCGAACACCTCGGTCACATAGTCTCGGACACCGTGTCCGATCGATCGTGAGCCGTGTGTGCCCGAATGTCAATATCGGTGCCGTGTCGGCAGAATGGACGCCATGGTGGGACGCACCCGACCGGCACAGCCGAGTAAGGCGGCCGCCGCGCCGCAGAGAGGAGCCGGATGCCCTCGCTGACCCGAGTCCCCAGAAGCGCGCGGAAACCGGTCGACGACCGGCGCGCGGAATTCGAACGACGTGTCCTCGCCGCGGTGGAGGAGTTGCTCGCCGATGGCACGCCCTACACCGAGATCGCCGTCCACCGGATCGCCGCCGCGTCGCAGTCGGCGCGCTCGACGTTCTACCGGTACTTCCCGGACAAGAGTCAGCTGCTGATCAGAATGGCGGAATTGGCCACGGCCGATCTGTTCCAGGCCGCCGAGCGCTGGTGGCTCGCCGAGCACAGCGGGCGGCAGGCCGGTGTGGTGGCGGCCGTGCGAACCATGATCGCGGGCTTCCGCGAGCACCGCTCCCTACTGCTGGCGCTGAGCGAGGTGGCCGCCTATGACCGTGACGTCGGCGCGTATTGGCGCGGCCGGGTCGCCGCGTTCGTGCGAGTGGTGCGATCGCGATTGGAGACCGACCTGGCCGAGGGCCGGATCAGCCCGGCGATCGACCCGCAGGCCACCGCCATCGTGCTCACCTCGATGGTCGAGCGGGCGATCGCGGCGAGCTTCTCGTCCGGGTCGGGAGTCACCGACGACGCACTGGCGGAGGCGCTGGGCCGCGCCATCTGGTTGATCGTATACGGCGACGCACCGTCCTCCTGACGGATCACTCGGCGGCACAAACGGTCCCATTGCTACAGTCGCGCCCATGACGCAACCCGGAGCGCCCCTGCGGATCGGCATCCTGGGCGCCGCACGCATCGCGCCGGCGGCTCTCGTGCGGCCCGCCGCGGCGAGCCCGGACGTGGTGGTCGCCGCCGTGGCCGCCCGTGAGCCCGGACGCGGACGCGCGTTCGCCCGGAAGCACGGCATCGCGCGGGTCTTCGACAGCTACGCCGCACTGATCGCCGCACCCGACATCGACGCGGTCTACAACCCGCTGCCCAACGGTCTGCACGGCCGGTGGACCAAGGAGGCGCTCGCGGCGGGCAAGCATGTGCTGTGCGAGAAGCCGTTCACCGCCAACGCCGCCGAGGCGCGGGAGATCGCGGCGCTGGCCGCGACGTCGGACCGGGTGGTCATGGAGGCGTTCCACTACCGCTACCACCCGATGACCAGGCGAGCCGAGGAGATCATCGCCTCCGGCGAACTCGGCGAGCTGGTGCGGGTGGACACCGCGATGTGCTTTCCGTTGCCGCGGTTCTCCGATATCCGCTACGACTACGCACTCGCAGGCGGGGCGCTGATGGACGCGGGCTGCTACGCGGTCCACATGGCGCGGGTCTTCGGCGGCGAGAATCCGGATGTCGTCGCGGCGACGGCGAAATTACGCGGCCAGGACATCGACCGCGCGATGAGCGCCGAGCTGCGCTTTCCTTCCGGTCACACCGGACGGCTGCGGTGCTCGATGTGGTCGTCGGACGTGCTGCGCATCGGTGCGCGAGTGGTGGGCGAACGCGGTGAACTGCGGTTGCTCAATCCGGTGGCGCCGCAACTGCCGCGCAGGCTGTCGGTGCGTTCGGAGCGCGGCAGTCGCGCGGAGCAGGTCCCGCGCCGCAGCACCTACGCCTATCAGCTCGACGCCTTCGTCGCGGCGGTGCGGCACGGCGAGCCGGTACTGACCGCACCGGACGACGCGGTGGCGACGATGACGGTCATCGACGCGATCTATGCGGCCGCGGGTTTGCCGCTACGGCAACCGGCCTGACGCGGCGATCGCCTCGGTGTAGACCGCGACCAGGCGTTCGGTGAACCGGGACTGCAGCGTCCGATCCGCGTGCCGCGCCAGCACCTCGCGCATGGCGTCGAGCCGGTCCCGCTGCCGCGCCAGCAGGCGCAGCGCCTCGGCGAGCACGTCCGTCGAGGCGTCGCGCGCACGGAATTCGCCGCCTTCGGGGACGGTTTCGGTGACGTCGGGGTCGCAGTGCAGCACCGGAATCCCGGCCGCGACCGCTTCGAGCAGCACCATGCCCTGCGTGTCGCACCCGGCGGACGGGAACAGCAGCACGTCGTGGGCACGCATGGCCGTAAGGCACTCCGCCTGGCTCACTTCGCCGTGCAGCCGGACTCGCTCACGCAGGCCGACCCGGTCGACGGCCGAGCGCAGGCGCGTTTCCAGCGCTCCCGCACCGTAGATGTCCAGGGTGCAGCCCTCGGCCCGGCGCACCGCCTCGACGGCGTCCAACGGTCGCTTCTCCGCGGAGAAGCGACCGCACCACAGCACGCGCAGCCGCGGATCCCGGTCGCGGGGACGCTCCGGGAGGGCGCGCACCAGATCGTCGTCGACTCCGTTGGACACCACGTGCATCGGCCGATCCACCCCGTGGGCGGCCAACCGCTGCGCGAAATGCCGTGTGGGCACCACGACGTGGTCCGCGGCCTGTGCCTGCGCGACGAGCGGCCGCCAGGCGTGCCGCGCCGTTCGGCTTTCCGGCAGGCGCGGCAGCTCCTTGCGCAAGCCGACGAACCCGCCGTGCAGCACGCGCATGGTGAGGGCGGCGAGGTAGGGAAACGGCGAATTGCGTTCGATGAAGGAATCGTCGCGGCTGTGCATGGACTGGACGACGGGAAGTCCGTGCCTGCGCGCGGCGCGAAATCCGGCGATGCCCGCGCCGTAGGTGGTCTGCGCGTGCACGACGTCGAAACCGCGCTCGGCGAAGACCGTGTCGATGAGGCGCGCGTTCCTGCGGGTCGGCAGCGCTACCGGATCGCCGGGCACCGCGACCCGCCAGACGAGGAAACGCTTGGACGCCCCCAGGGTCTGCGCGACATCGAAGTAGCCGCGCGCGACCCCCGCGATGCCCGCGCGGGTGAGCACCGCCACCGGGAACCACACACCGAACGCGACCATGAAGATACTGCCGCTGTAAGTGGTGGGGAACAGCACCAGCACCACCGGCAGCAGCGTGCCCGCAGGCACCGGGCCGACGGTCTGCAGCACCGGATTACCCCAATAGGCAGCGAGTTTCGACCAGCCGAGGGCGATGCCGGTGCTCAGGCCCGCGACCGCGCCGATGACGAACCCGACCGCCAGCAGCAGCATCGAATGCCACGTGCTCGACGCGAGCAGGCCCGCGTCGCTGTAGAACACCAGCAGCATCTGCTGCGGCGACGCGAAATGCGGGGGTTGCAGCCACCCGGTCTTGGCGGTGGCGAATTCCCAGAACAGCACCCAGACGCCGAGCACCGCGATCCACGGTGTCCAGTACCGCAGCCGCAGGGTGGCCGCGCGGTCGCGGTAGGCGTAGGCCGCCCACACCGTGAGCGCCGCCGTCGAGGCGGTGAACAGCACTCCGGCCGCCAGCGGCGCCGCGACGCCCAGTTCGTCCGGGACCGCGAGCGTCACCACCGCGGTCAGAGCCCACACCGCCCAGGCCAGCGCGAAGCCGAGCGTCGGCGGATAACGTGTCACCGCGGTTCCCGGCGGCCGCGTCGCGGGAGAGGTCGAATCGGCCCGGAAGTCGGCGGTGTCGGCGGTTGTGGTCATCGCGGTGTCACCAGTTCAGCCCGAGATCCGCGTAGACCTTGGCGGCCAGCGCGTTCGGATCGGTCTTGCGGTCCAGGTAGCCGGTTTTGGCGAATTTGGCGATGCCGGAAGTGATCTCGCTCTCGAGTCGCGCCGCCGACGGGTTGTACCCGTAGGTCTTCAGGATCGCTTCGATGGTCGGCTGGTCCGCCGCGACGTACTTGTTGTCGACTTCGATGGCCGCGGTCTGCGAGATGTTCGCGCCCGCCCATCGGCTGCCCTCGGCCCACGCGGTCACCAGCGCCCGCGCCACCTCCGGGTCCTCACGCAGCAGCCGCCCGTTGATCGCGGTCGCGCAGCAGTAGAGCTGCCGGTTGGTGCCCTGGGAGTTGTTGGTCAGTTCGCGAGCCTTCCCCTTCAGCGTGGGCAGCAGGCCGTTGGGGTCGCTGGCCGCGATCGCGGCGATGTCACCGCGCACCAGCGCGTCGGTCAGCTGGTCGGCGGCGAAGACCCGCCAGTCGATGTCCTCGCTCGGGTTGATGCCCGCGTCGAGCAGGTCCAGCGAGAAGAACGACATCGCCGAATCGCCGATCGCGCCGACGCCGATCGGCTTGCCCCGCAGCTCGGCGACGGACTTGATCGGGCTGTCCGGGGGCACCACGATGCGCAGGCAGCCTTCGTGCAGCCCGGCGGCGAGTTTGGCGTCGATGCCCTGTTCGATCGGTTTGAGCCAGGAGAAGAAGATGCCCGGCGCCGCGTCGAGTTTGCCCGCGCCCACCGCGTCCTTGATCTCGTCGCCGCCGGTTTTGACGATCTGCACGTCCAATCCGTGCTTCTCGAAGATCTTCTCGTGATGCGCCACGTACAGCGGCGCCTCGCAGACGCCGCCGCCGTAGCCGATCCTCAGGGCGCGGTTCACCCCTCCGGCGCCGGGAGTGCGGCGTGTGGTGAGCCACGCGGCCAGACCGCCGCCCGCGACCACCGCCGCGGCGATGCCCGCGCCCGCCAACAGCTTCCGCCGCGACAGTGCGGGAGTGTCCGGTTCCGCCGGTGTCGCCAGATCCTCTTCCTCCGGATCCACCGGGGCGGGCGGGTCCGCGGGCGCGGTGAGCGCGTCGTCCGGCTCGCCGCCCCGCTCCGGGGCGTGCTGATCGTCGTTGTCTGCCATGTGCTCGATGCCTTTCCCTGCTTGCCGACGGTTCACCGCGCCCGAGATTCCGGCGGGCCGGGCGCACCGATCAGCCGAAGCGCCGGAGGCTCTCAGGTTCGCAGCAACACCTTCGCGGAGACATATTTCGCGTCAGCGCGATCGAATTCGGCTGCCTTGTCGTCGCAGCAGCGGCGTGGGGGAAGCCGGTGCCGCCTTGCCCGGCCCGGTCGCCGACGGCGGGATCGAGTGGATTGTTCGGCCGGCCGGAGCCGCTTCGGCCGATGGCGTTGCCGCTCGAAAAAGGAAATGCGGCGTGCGAATGTCGAGTGCGCACATCGATCACCGACAGCCCACCACCGCTTCTTTCTCCGGGCGCGCTCTCCTGGCAGGGCGGTTTGCCACTGCGCCGGGTGCGCGGGCAATATGTGGAGGCTCGACGGTTGCCGCAATAGATGTTCGCCGCGAACCGTCCTGCGCCGCGCGGGGGACCCCGGTGTTCCGGGAGCGGAACCGATCTGTTATTTACTGGCTACGATTGTTTTTTCGACTGCACGCGCTCGGTAACCGTGAAGGGATTATCTGTATGGCACGCAAGGTCGTCGTGACACTGGTCGATGACTACGACGGCAAGTCTCAGGCCGAGGAAACCGTGTCTTTCGCCGTGGACGGCGTGGCCTACGAGATGGACTTGTCGACGGAGAATGCCGGTCAGTTACGCGGATTCTTCGAACAATGGGTTCCGTATGCCCGCAAGGTCGGCCGTGCGCGGCGCGGCCGCGGCGGTGTCCTGCGGTCGGCGAACGACCGGGAACAAGCCACGGTGATCCGGGAGTGGGCGCGCAAGAACGGCATCGACGTCTCGGCGCGTGGACGAATCTCCGCCGAGGTGGTCGAGGCGTACAAGAAGGCGAACGGGTAGCTCCGGGACAGTTCGTCTCGGTTCGTGGCCGTCCCCGCGTCTGCGAGGACGGCCACGGCATTCTTACCGCGCCGCGCCGCGATAACAGCGCTCGACGGGGGTAAACGATCGGTATGACGGTCACGATAGGCGCTCCGAAGCAGGACCTGCCCCGCCCGCGCGGCGAGCTGTCGGAGGCGGTGGTGAAACTGCTGGGCCGCCGACCAGGTGGTTCGGTGCCGGTGCCGGGCTCGGTGGACCCGTACGGCGAAGACGTGCATCTGGCGTTGCACACCTGCTACGAACTGCACTATCACGGTTTCGCGGCCGTCGACGAGGGATGGGAATGGGACCCGGGTCTGCTGGGGCTGCGCGCCGCGCTGGAACAGCGATTCCTGCGCGCGCTGCGCGAGGACGTGCCCGGTGGAGATGATCTCGACGCGGAGCTGGAACGGTTGCTGGTGACGCCCGCCGACCCGGAGGGCCTGAGCCGTTTCCTGCGCGACGAGAGCGAATGGTGGCAGATGCGCGAATACTTCGTGCACCGTTCGATCTATCACCACAAAGAGGCCGACCCCTATGTCTGGGTGATTCCCCGGCTGCGCGGCCAAGCCAAGGCGTCGCTGGTGGCGGTGGAGTTCGACGAGTTCGGAGGCGGGCGCGGCGAGCGCGTGCACGCGCAGCTGTATGCCGATCTGCTTGCGGGCGCCGGGCTGAACCCGGACTATCTGCACTATCTGGATGTGGTGCCCGCGCCGATGCTCGCGCTGATGAACATGATGTCGCTGTTCGGGCTGCACCGGTCGTTGCGGGGCGCGCTGGTGGGGCATTTCGCCACGGTGGAGATCACCTCTCCGCCCGGCGCGCGGCGCCTGGTGGAGGCGCTGGAACGTTTGGCCGCCGACCCCGCGTGCCTGCTGTTCTACCGCGAGCACGTCGAAGCCGACGCGGTGCACGAGCAGGTCATGCGCACCGGCGTGATCGGCGATCTGCTCCGGCGCGAGCCCGAGCTGACCGAGTCGGTGGTATTCGGTATTCAGGTGACGAACCTGCTCGAGGACCGATTCGCCGATCATGTGCTCGACGCCTGGCGCACGGGCCGCAGCTCGTTGCGGGAAATCGGCAGCGAGACGATCAGCGGGGGCGATTGAGTGACGGCTGGGCGGGCTATCCGGCGAATGTGATGTTGATTCGACCCCCCGGCGTCTATCCGCCGCAGCTGGACACCTGGTTGCTCGTCCGTGCCCTGTCCGAGGCCGGCGTGCCGAGTGGCGGGCACGCGGTGGACGTGTGTACCGGCACCGGCGCTTTGGCCGTCGCCGCCGCGTACGCCGGAGCCTCGAAGGTGACGGCGGTGGACGTGTCCAGGGCCGCGGTGGTGTCCGCGTGGCTGAACTGCCGGATGCGCGGTATCGAGGCCGAGGTGCTGCGCGGTGATTTCGCCGAGGTCCTCGGCGGGCGCAGTTTCGATCTGGTGCTGGCCAACCCGCCGTATGTCCCGGCCCCCGTGGGGGCCCACACGCGCGGCATCGCTCGTGCGTGGAATGCGGGCGCTGGGGGCAGGGCGGTGCTCGACCAGTTGTGCGTGGCGCTGCCCGCACTGTTGAAACCGCGTGGTGTCGCGTTGATCGTGCATTCGGCGCTGTCGGATCCGGATACGACGCTGGCCCAGCTACGCGAGCGAGAATTGAAGGCCGCTGTCGTGGCCAGGGCGACAGTGCCGTTCGGGCCGGTGCTGCGCCGCCGCGCGGACTGGCTGGAATCGGCCGGGCTGATCAGACCCGGCCAGCGTATGGAAGATCTGGTGGTGATCCGTGCCGACCGAATCCGGCAATGAGCAGTGGCGGCGAGTGACGCTCACCGCCGACGGCCCCGCGTTGATCGAGGGCCCGGTCGAGTTCGTCACCGCGGACGGCCGGACGGTGCGCTCCGACCGGTTCCTGGTGGCCTTGTGCCTGTGTAAGCGCTCGAAGAACTACCCGTTCTGCGACACCAGCCACCGTAAGCATCGCCGTTCGTCGTGACCGCGGGTCACTTCGGCGAACGGTCCGAGCGCAGGTCGCGCACGGTGTCGAGCAGCGCCTCGGCCGCGCAGGCGGTGGTCTGCTCGAGCACCTCCTCCGGTTCCCCGCCGAACTGATAATGCCATGCGCGCACCTCGTGCTCGGTGGCGATCGCGAACCACACCGAACCCGGCGGCTGTCCGTCCTGCGGGTCGGGACCGCCCGCGCCCGTGACGGCAACGGCCACAACGGCATTCAGCAGGCTCCGGACACCGGTGGCCATCGCTTCGGCCGCGGGACGTGACACGACCGGCACATCGGGCACCCCGAGAACCGTTCGCTTGACCTCCGAGCTGTAGGCGACGAGGCCGCCGCGAAACCAGGTGGAAGAGTCGGGCGCGGCGCCGAACGTGGCGCACAGCCTGCCCGCGGTGAGCGATTCGGCGACCGCGACGGTGATCTCCGAGGGCTGCGCCAATTCGGCCAGCTCATGTGCGTAGTCGTCGGCGTGGGGCATCTTCGTCCTTCCTGTGCTGTCGGCGGCTCACCATACGACCCGCCGAGGGGCAGGCCGCACGGTGGACGTCGCGGTTTCGGCGGCGCGGGGCCGGGAATGTCGGCAGAGAACCGGCCCCGACGCAAGGAGAAAGCAATGACCACCGACGCGATCGTGCTGCTTCGCGACGACCACAAGGCGATCCGAAAACTCTTCCGGGAGTTCGAGAAAGCAGGCGACGACGCCATCCGGACCAAGGCGAACGTGGTGAACAAGATCATTCAGGCGCTCACCGTGCACACCTATCTCGAGAACGAGTGCATGTACCCCGAGGTGCGCAAACTCGTGCCCGAACTCGAGGACGACATCCTGGAGTCCTACGAGGAGCACCACGTCGCCGACGTGCTGGTCAGCGAGCTGGCGGCGATGAAGCCCGACGACGAGCACTTCACCGCGAAGACCACCGTGCTGATCGAGAACGTCGACCACCATATCGATGAAGAGGAGAACGAGTGGTTCCCGAAGGTGCGGGAGCGCCTAAGACGTAAGCAGCTCCAGGAGATCGGGGCGCGGCTGCAAGAGCTCAGGAAGAAGGCGCCGACCTCGCCCGCGCAGCCGTCGGCTTTGAAGAAGGCCGTCGACGCCGTGCTGGCCTGATCCGGTCGGTCGCGCCGACACCCGGGGAGGTGTCGGCGC
>NZ_JBSGEZ010000098.1:0-20505 GCF_053603155.1 Nocardia sp. NPDC004260
GGCGACTGCGTCGCGAACGCGGCGGTCACTCGGACGCGAGCCGGGCCGCGAACGGCGCATGCTCGGTCTCGCTTCGCTCGAAACCGGGAGCTACGCCGACGTGCTCGTATACATGTCAGCTCACCATCCGATGCATGCTTCCAGGCACTAGGCCAAGGCCCGACGCACAACTTCCATCTGGCCGGGCGGGCGACGCCGTAGCCGCCGAACCGGCCGAACCGAACCAGGTGGCGCACTCGCGGCAGCTGCCGATGCGGCCGACACAGGTCGCAAGGCGGGTGATGGTCCATCCGCCGACGACAGCGGAGCGAACACTGTGCGCGCTGCGCTAACCGAGCCGGGGACCGGCAACCCATTCGTGCGGTCGATCCGGAAGCCGCGCACGACCTCACCCAGGCGCATCCGCTAACACGTGGCGCGGGTCGGGCAGGTCGGGTGAGAGCGCGCGGGCTGCCGTGCACCGGTCGCACTCAAAGAGCGTGCAGTTCCGGTTTGCCGTCGCGCAGCGTGATGAAACCTCCCTGGAAGTTCTGCTGCACGCCGTCCGAGATGGGGAACTCGTCGCCGGTGGGGAAGCCGAGTTTGCCGTTCTCGTAGCCTGCGTCGCGCCAAGCGTCCAGTATCGGGCCGTTGCGGACGGCCCAAGCGCCGGACACCGGGCTCCAGTAGATGGCCCCGCCTTCGAATCGGCTGAAGCGGCCCGCGTCCTTCACCGTCTGCTCTTCGGCGACCGGGAAGCCGAGCGGACTGTTCTCGAAGCCCAGCTGGGCGTACTTGCCGAGGATCAGGCCCTGGACGCGGTGCACGCCGGTGGCCTGGCTGTAGTAGAACGGACCGTTCTCGAAGGCTTGCACGGCGCCGTCGCGACTCGGTGTCTTGGCCTCCGGCGCTGTCGGGTAACCGGCGGGACCACGTTCGAACCCCTGCTTGCCCCACTCGTCGAAGATCGCGCCACGCACCATTTGAGCGCCGAGCTGCGGCATCCAGTAGAGCGCGCCGTGCTGGAATGCCTGGAACCGGCCGCGGCCGTCTTCCAGTGCGCGTTCCTCGTCCGTCGGCAGCCCGAGCGGTCCGGTAGGTCCTCCCGCCGCCTGGTAACCGGGCCCGAATACGCCGCCGACCGGGTGAGCGCCACTGTCCGGCGTGAAGAACACCCGGCCGCCCTTGAAGTCCTGCGCGGTGCCTCCTGCCACGGCGTACTCCCCGGTGAGGCAGTCACCGAGCCAGCCCGCCGCGGCTGCTACCGGGCCGATCGCGCCGCCCGGCTGACAGGCGGGCTTGCCCTGATCGACGCCGAGCGCGGACGCGGCCTGGGTCCAGGACTGACGCATCTCGAAGTCCCAGTACGGCCAGGAATGGGTGCCGGACGGGCGATAGTTCACCTGCGCGGGAATCGCCAGCTTGGACAGCTTGGTCACGAAGTTCTGCGACGTGAGCCGGGAGAGGATCTCCAATCCCATGCCCGCGATGTTGGTGCTCACCCCGGGAATGCCGAGCGCGTGGTCGTAAGGACCGATCGCGCCGCTGCCGCTGGAGACGTAGAGACTGACTCCTCGCAGCTTGTCGGCCAGCACGTACGGGTCGTGCGCCTCCCACTCCGGGTCCGTCTGCCTGCCCCACATGGCGGCGGAGTCGAAGCCGCCCGCATCCCGCATGGCGAACTCGATGGCCTGCGGCATGCCCAGCGTCGTCGTGGTCAGGAAGCCCGAATACGACGCGGCGTGCCGTACGAAGCCCGGATTGCGGGCGGCGAGGAACATCGCGGCCGTGCCGCCCATCGAGAGGCCTTCCACGCCCCGCACCGGTGTCGCACGCCAATGACTCTCCAGCAGCGGCGGAAGCTCCTTGGTGAGAAAAGTCTCCCACTTGTAGGTACGGCCGTTGTCCGGCTGGAGCCAGTCGGCGTAGAAGCTGGCCTGCCCACCCACCGGCAGCACCACGGTGACGTTCTTGTCGGCGAAGAAATCGACCGCCCCCGCCTCCTTCGTCCAGCCGCTCTCGTCGTCGGTCGCGCGCAGACCGTCGAGCAGGAACAGGACGGGGAATCTGGCCTCCGGGTGGGCGTTCCAGTCTCTGGCCAGCAGCAGCTGGACCTGGATCGGCACCCCCATGGACGGCGAGGTCACCCACAGCGCGACGCGACGGTCGCTGAGCCACTGGACCTTCTCCAGCGCGGGCGCGGCCACGGCCGCCGTGGGCTCCGCGACGGCGGGAGCCTCGACCGACACGCTCGCGGCTAGCGGGACCACCATCGTGGCGGCGAGCAGCATGAGCCGCTCGCGTGCCGAACGCGCGACGAGACGCCCGCGTATGCCACAGCTACCGCGCGTAATCCCTGCCACAAAAGCTTTGTACTCCCGTTATAGCGACGTTTACGGGAGACACGCGCTGCACAGCAAACAATGTTCGCTGTCACGCGATCATGGCTGCCCCCGAACGCAATTCAGGCCGCACCGAATCGGTGCGGCCTGAATGCGACGAGGTGGATCAGATCACCAGGCGCCGGTGGCGTCCAGGATCATGTTGCGCGAGGCGAACAGCTCGCCCTCCCAGTACTTCCAGGAGTGGGTGCCCGCGGCCGGGAAGTCGAACCGGGCCGGGATACCCAGCGAGTTCAGGCGGGCCTGGAACGCGCGGGTGTTCACCAGCGACAGGGCCTCCAGCGCCATCCCGTTGCCGGTGTTGAACACGCCGACCGCCGAGTTCGGCTGGTCGTACTGACCCGGCAGGCCGCTGGCGGCCGAGATGTACATCGGCAGGCCGCGCAGCTGCGGCGCGAAGACGAACGGGTCCATCCGCAGCCACTGCGAGCTCCACGGCGCGGCCATCGCGTCGACGTTGTAGCGGCCCGCGTCCAACATCGCGATGCGGATCGCCTCACGCATACCCGGCGCGGAGATGTTCAGGTAGCCCGAGTAGGAGGCGGCGAACTTGAACTGGTCGCGGTGGTAGGCCGCGAGCGCCAGCGCCGCGCTACCGCCCATGGACAGGCCGACAACCGCGTTGTTGGTGCGCGAGACGCCGTAGCCCTCCAGGAAGGCGGGCAGTTCCTTGGTGAGGAAGGTCTCCCACTTGTAGGTGGTCTTCTGGCCGTTGGTGTTCGACGGCGCGTACCAGTCGGTGTAGAAGCTGGACTGGCCGCCGACCGGCATCACCAGGGTGATGTTGTCGTTGCCGAACTGCTGCAGCGCGTTGGTCTCGAACGTCCAGGCGTTGCGGTCGTCGCGGGCGCGCAGACCGTCGAGCAGGTACAGCGCCGCGTTGCCGCCGCGTGCGGCCCACTGCACCTGCACCTTGATCGGGCCCATGCTGGACGGGACCATCAGGTCCTCGAAGCCACCCGCGGGCGCCCGAAACACCGGCGTGTGCACCGACGGCGCCGCTGCGGCGAAAGTCGGGGTTGCCAGGCCTGCGGCGATCGGTAGCGCCAGCGCGGCGGCACCGACAGCCAGAATTCGATTACGCCAACCGCGAGCCGCGCCTCGCCGTCCCGACTGTGTTCTCTTCGGCGCGGCCGCCCTGCCGAAACGCATGAATCCTGCTCTCTTTCTGCTGTTGTGGTGCCACTCGCCGCCCGAGGGGCGAAGCGGCACCCGTGTTGCCAACGAGACGCGCGTCACGGACATGGTCCCGACAATCCGATCCCCATGACGGCGCTACAACGATCTGGTCACACTTGCGCTCGCTGGACGATATTCGACGCCCCTCGCTTTAGCAAGATCCGGGGTCTTTCCACTGGCCGAAATCCATCCGTTCACGCAAGGTAATGATGCGGTGACCTTATCGCGTTCTCGCGGTGATGTCGTGTTGGAACGCAAGATATTCGCGCTCCTGGCGGGAACTGTCACCGACCCGAGATCTTCGCAATCCCGACACCTCCAGCGGCCTCGCCCCAAGCCCCCGGCACCTTCCAGCGACGGGGCCGAGTCCACCCGGACCAGTGACCGAACCGTGATCGGAACCGAGATCTGCCGTGATAGCCACGTAGGCGACTTCGGGCAAACAGCACCGAGCACCGATGACCACACAACAGCGATCATGCAGCAAACATCGGGTGGAATGCTCGGGCTTCCCCGCAGCGCCCCCCACACCCCCTAATACCTACCCCCACTCCCTCGAGCTGGCGGCCCCGAGAACCCCTCCCTGTTCAAAACGACCACTACGCAGCCCCCACGGCCAGGAAGCCAACTGCACAAACCGCAGACAAATGCCCCGCCAATCCCGCCGCACACCAGAAAGCGCAAGTTCCCCACGCACTGAACCCACTCGGGTGCGAGTCTTACGAGCGCCGTTCGCGGCCCGGCTCGCGTCAGAGTGGACGAAGCGCATGCGCCGCAGGCGCGAGTCTCGTCCGCTCTGACGCGAGCCATAGAGGGCCGCGAACACGCGGCGCCGCGGGCGCCGCCAAAAGATTCAGCCGATGTTCGCCGACATATCCGGGATCATTCGCATGGCCTCATCAGCCCAGTTGTTCCAGGCGTGAATACCGTACGGCGGGAAGGAGTAGACGGCATTGCCGCCACCCAAGGTCGCCATCCGGACCTGGAACGCGCGAGTGTTCGCCAGCGCCAGGCTCTCCAGCCCCATGCCGGTGAGGGTGCCGAAGCTCGGCGGGTCGCCGGCCGAGGGCAGTCCGCTCGCCGCGGCGATCCACAGGCGGGTGCCGTTGCGGATCAGGTTGGGCGCGAACACGAAAGGGTCCATCCGCAGCCACTGCGGGCTCCACGGCGGCGCCATCGCGTCGACGTTGTAGCCGCCCGCGTCCAGCATGGCGGCGCGGATCGCCTCCCGCATACCCGGCGCCGAGTTGTTCAAATAGCCGGAGAACGAGCCCGCGAAGCTGAACTGGTCCGGGTGGTAGGCCGCCAGGGTGAGCGCCGCGCTACCGCCCATCGACAAGCCGAAGGCGCCGTTGCGGTTGGGGTTGAACCCCAGGCGATCGCGCAGCGCCCAGCGCAGGTTGTTGGTCAGGAAGGTCTCCCACTGATACCGGTAGCTCTTGCCGGGCCCGCCCGCGAACCCGTCCAGCCCGCCGGAACCGGTGCTGGAGCCCGCGCCTGCCGGGATGCCGAAGAACTCGCTGGGCGCGATCCAGTCGGCGTAGAAGCTCGACATGCCACCGACCGGCATGACCACGTTGATGTTCTGGCTCGCCAGGACTTGCGGGATGTTGGTCTCGATCTCCCAGCCGTTCAGCGTCTCCGGCGCCCGCATGCCGTCCAGCACGTAGACGACGCGATTGGTGTTGCCGTCGGCGGCACGCAGGATCCGGGTCTTGATCGGCCCCATGCCGGAATCGACCCAGAAATCGAAGGCCGCGGGGTCGAACGCCGCCGAGGCCGTGGCGCCCGGACCCGCGATGGTCGCCCCGAGCGGCAGCAGCATCGCCGCGGCGATGCCGAGGGCGGACCGTCGCAACCATGAACCGGCTACTCGGGACCTCTGGGGCCAGCGCTTCCCGCGCGCACTACGCATCACATCGACCTTTCCTTCAGGCGGCCCGGTTTGGCAAACTATTGGCAATCACAACCGCTCCCTCATCGGACACCAAGACGCGACGCCCACCAAGAAACCGGACGAATCGACCTTGATGCATGCTGTTCGGGTATCAATTGGAAACGAATGCCTTCATGTTGCTGGATGGTGATCCAGACCACAACTACCGAAGCCGTTTTCTCTTCATATTCGTTGCCGAAGTACCCGCGGACGACCGGGTAAACGCCGAAAGGCCGCTCCGCGCCGATGGCGCGAAACGGCCTTTCCTCGCTATGGCCGGGCTACTACCCGATGTTCGCGGACAGATCCGGGATCATCCGATAGACCTCATCGGCCCAGTAGTTCCAGTTGTGCACACCCACGGCCGGGAAGTCGTAGGTGACATTGTTCGCGCCCAGGGTGAGCATGCGGACCTGGAACGCGCGGGTGTTGGCCAGGGCCAGCGTTTCCAGACCCATCGCGTTGAGCGTGTTGAAGCTGATGCCGTCCGCCCCGCTGGGCAGACCGCTACCGGCGGAGACCCACAAGCGAGTGTTGTTCGCCTTCAGCCGCGGCGCGAACACGAACGGGTCCATCCGCAGCCACTGCGGACCCCACGGCGGCGCCATCGCGTCGATGTTGTAGCCGCCTGCGTCCAGCATCGCCACGCGCAGCGCCTCACGCATACCCGGCGCTGAGATGTTCAGGTACCCGGAGTACGAACCGGCGTAACGGAACTGGTCGGGGTGGTAGGCCGCGAGAGTGAGCGCGGCGCTGCCGCCCATGGAAAGACCGAAGATGCCGTTGCCGTTCGGGTTGAACCCGAGGCGGTCGCGCAGCGCCCAGCGAAGGTTGTTGGTGAGGAAGGTTTCCCACTTGTAAGTGCTGGACTTGCCCGGTCCGCCCGCGGAACCCGTCAGCAGGCCGGAGCCGGAGTTCGCCGAGCCGGTGGAGGACGAGCCCGCGCTGCCGAGGCCGAAGAAATCGCTCGGGCCGTTCCAGTCGGCGTAGAAGCTGGACTGGCCGCCGACCGGCATGACCACGTTGATGTTCCACTTGGTCAGCTCGCGTGCGACCTCGGTATCGATCTCCCAGCCGCTCAGGTCGGTGCGCGCCCGCATGCCGTCCAGCGCGTACACCACGCGGCCGGTGTTGCCATCGGCGGCGCGGAAGATGCGCGACTTGATCGGCCCCATTTCGGAGTCGACCCAGAAATCCATGCCATCCGGATTGAACGCGGCGGACGCCGGGGCGGCAGGGCCTGCCACCGACACCCCGAGCGGTAGCAGAACTGCCAGCGAAACCAGCATGGACCGCTTGAGCCAGGAACCCGCTCTTCGAGAATTCAGACGACGCCCGATCACGCCTCGCATCAGTTTCAACCTTTCGTTTGCACAGCGACAGCGGCAAGCCGTCCACACGGTAACCCGTCGATGCCCACGACCGGTGGACGCCAGGCCGGGCATACGGTCGTAGCGTATATCGGTATCGACACGGTGGCGTTACCAAAAAGAGATAAAGCGGCGTACGCCACTTTATCTACCTCGCAAAATGGGACCATTGGGCCCACCGTGCCCGATGGGCCCAATGTGATTCACGGGATCAGCGCGGCGCGACCGGTTGCGGGAAGGGATCGACCAGTCCGCACCGCTGGATCTCGTACTTCGGGACGCGATCGATGCGGTACTTCGCGAACCGCAACGCGTTGCGCAGGTTGTGCCGGAAACGCTCGAAGGTGAGCGGATCGCGGTAGGAGATCAACAGCGCCTGGGTGTCCGGGCAGGACATCGCGGTGCGCGCCTGGGCGACCCACTTCTCGTCCAGGTACCAGGGCATCCACGGTTTCTTGTCCACCATGCCGGTGTCGACGACGACCCAGTCCGGGTACAGGCTCTTGTCGTGGCCGATCCGGCCGTCGGTGAGCCGGTCGGTGTGCGCGGCCAGCGGGTAGGCCAGGCCCATCGGATCGATCACGGACACGTCCAGCGGAACGTTCATGCTGGTCATGCCGAGATTCAGGAAGTAGACCGTGTGCCCGGCGCCACCCTCCGGAATCGGCTGGGGCGGCGGAGCGATGTACCAGAACATGAACGACGGCGAATTGAGCAGCAGACCGCCGTTCGGAGTGGCGGTGATGTCGTCGACCATCGCGCGGATGCGCGGGTAGTCCAAGTAGTCCTCGGCCAGGATCGGGTGGTCGTGCCCGGTGTTGAGCACGTAGTAGACGCGCTCGTCGACGATGCCGGTCGAAGTGATCTTGGTGCCGGTCTTGATCGCGGTGGTGTCGGCCGCGAACAGCGCCCACCCCACGACGCCGACGAATGCCACGGCCAGCGCCGCGTAGGACCAGTCGGCGGCCGTGGCCGCGCGCACACCGCCCTGCGGCGCCCGGATCGGAATGACCGCGACCGGGAGCAGGAACAGGAACAGCTGGGGCAAGAGCATTCGGCCGTGCATGAAGTCGCCACCGACCCGAAGCGCGTAAATGGTCAGGAGGAACCCGCTGGCCAGAACCAAAGCGACCACCGCGCCCGGCGAGCGCAACCACTCCCGGATCCGGCCGATCGACCAGCCACGCACGTCTTCGTTTCCGGCACGCGCGTTCCGAGTCGCACCCGTGCGAGCGGCGAGCACACCGGCGATCAGCAATACCAGCAGCGGCGCCCACAGGAAGTACGGACCGACGAGGTCCCAGAGGTAGGTGAAGCCCTGCCCCCACTTGGCGCCGCCCGCGTCCTTCGCGACGGCGGTGTTCGGGTAGGGCAGGCCGTAGTAGCCCATCCGCCAGATCTGGTAGCCCAGCGGCACCAGTCCGGCCACCGCGACGATCACCGCGCGCAGCACGATCGGTCGCAGCCTGCTCTCGGGCATGGGCGCGCAGAAGATCATCAGCAGCGCGAGCGCGCCGACCAAGGTCATCTCGGGACGGATCAGCGGGGCCAGCCCCGCGAGGAAGACCAGTCCGAGCAGGCCCGGCAGGCGCACCGACTTGGCCTGGCTCCAGCGCATCAGCTGCCACCACAGCAGGCCGATCCAGCAGATCACCAAGCCGCTTTCCAGACCCGAGGTGGCGTAGTCGCGGGCCGGGGGCAGTGCGATGTAGACCAGCACGCCCGCGGGCAGCAACAGCCCGGTGGGGGTCCCGCCCCACAGGCGCGCCGAACCGAGCATGGCGAACACGACCGCGGCCAGCGAGACGGTGAGCGCGACGCCGAGCACCACGTACTCGAGCCGTGCCTGGGTCAGCCAGCTGAAGAACCAGACCAGGTAGGTCCACGCGGTGCTGGTGTTGGTTTCGACGCGCTCGCCCTCGTTGAAGACGGGGCCGTTGCCCGCCAGCAGGTTGCGCACCGTGCGCAACACGATGAGACCGTCGTCGGCGATCCACCGCCGCTGCCAGCCCCCGACCGCGAAAAGAACAACGGTGAGCGTGATCCCACCGACGAACGTGGCTTTGGACAGACGCGCGAACCGCGACGCGGAGCCGGACGACTCATCGGCCGACCGCTCCGCCGCGTATTCCGTTCGCTCCGCCACCAGCATCTCGTCAGGTGAGATAGACAGCGACACCTACCGCTCCGATCCAGGCGATTGCGAGGAACTGCAGGACGCGGTCCCCCAGCGCGATCTCTTCCGGCTCCCCGGCCTCGCCCCCATCGACGTCGACCGCGTAACGCAGGATTGCGATGGTAAACGGGACCATCGAGATCGCGAACCAGTTGGTGTCCTTGATGCCGTCCTGCTGGAATGCCCACAGCCCGTAGAACACCACCACCGCCGTCGCGGCCAGCGTCCAGATGAAGCGCAGGTAGGTGGGCGTGTAGTACTCCAGCGACTTGCGGATCTTGGCGCCGGTGCCCAGCGCGATCTGCAGCTCCGCGTAGCGCTTGCCCGCCGCCATGAACAGCGAGCCGAAGGCCATGATCAACAGGAACCACTGCGACAGCTCGATGTCGGCCGCCGCGCCACCGGCGACCGCGCGCAGCAGGAAGCCGGAGGACACGATGCAGATGTCCAGCACGGCTTGATGCTTGAGCCCGAAGCAGTAGGCCAGCTGGATGCCGATGTAGACCGCCATCACCACGGCGAGATGCCACGAGGCGAGGAACGAGCCCGCGATCGACCCGGCCAGCAGCAATGCCGACAGCAGGTAGGCCAGGTTCACCGGGACGACGCCCGCGGCGATCGGCCGGAACCGCTTGGTCGGATGCGCCCGGTCGGCCTCCACGTCGAGCGCGTCGTTCACCAGGTAGATGCCCGATGCCGCCATGCAGAACACCACGAAGGCGATGCCGACGTGCGCGAGCACGTCCACGTTGGTCGCCGTGCCCGCGGCCAGCGGCGCGGCGAGCACCAATACGTTCTTGACCCACTGCCGCGGACGGACTGCCTTGAACAGACCGCCGGCCAGCGTCTTGGGCGGGCCCTTGACTACCGCCTCGGCCAGGTCGGCGCCGGTCGGCTCTTCACTCATGTCAACGAAGGCTCTTTCTTGTGCGGTCACTGTCGAGTCTCTTTTCGGCGGCGAGCAGGGCGGCGGCGGACGCGGCGCCGAGCGCGGAACCGGCGAGCACGTCGGTGGGGTAGTGCACCCCGAGGACCACCCGCGAAAGCAGCATCGGGGGGACGAGCACCGCAGGCAAGGGTAGCCCGGTCAATCTGCCGAGCAACACGGCCGCTGCCGTCGTCGAGGTCGCGTGCGAGGACGGGAAACTGAGTTTGCTCGGCGTCCCCACGTTGACCTGCACCGACGGATCGTTGGGGCGCGGACGGCGAACGACGCGCTTGATGACGATCGAGGCCGCGTGCGCGCCGACCGCGCCGACCGCGACCCCGGCCCACTGTCTGCGCCGCGGCTTGTCCACCAGCCAGCCCGCGGCGGCGATGCCGACCCAGCCGAGCGCGTGCTCGCCGAAGTGCGACAGGCCACGCGCGGCGGACACCACGGCGGGCTTGCTGCCGAGGGTGGCCTGCACCGCGTTGATGATCGCGACCTCCGGCGGCGCCTGCCCGGCCTGCGCGGGGTGCGCGGACACCGGGCCGCCGTGACCGTTGGCGCTGTGCAGCGGCGACTGCACCGCCGCGTCGTCGGCGGCGCTCGCTCCGAGACTCACTGCTGCTCATCCTTCGTGTCGATGCCGAAGACCTTCTCCCACGCCGCGGTGCTGGTCAGCTGCGGGTGGGCGGCGCGGTAGCGCTGCTGCATCTCCGGGAAACGGGCGGCCAGCTCCTTGCGCAGGCGCATGGCCTCCTTGAACAGGCCGAGCGCCTGGCGGGGGTCGCGCTTGCGGTAGACGACGCCGCGGCCGTCGGCCGTGGTGACGGTGACGCCGTCGACCTGCGAGAGCAGGAACCAGCGCGCGTCCAGCGTCGGCACGTTCAGCTGGGGCGTCTCGTGGTGTTCGGTGCGCGCGGAGCGGAAGTTGTGCACCACGCCCTTGGCCAGCCGCGCCACCTTGGCGATCGGATTGGCCGGCTCACCGACCGCCCCGACGCCGATGTGGCTGGCCAGCGGCAGTTCGGTGGACGAAGGCAGGATCACCGCGTCCGGGTACTGCTTGCGCAGCTCGTGCACCGCCCCCAGAGCGCTGGGCAGTAGCTGGAACAGCCGTTCCGGGCCTGCGAGGAAGTCGCGGATGGCGAGGTTCTGGATCGCGACCGTCGAGTACTCCAGGCACAGCAAATGCTTCAGCGTCGCCTTGATCGTGTTGACGACCATGCCGCGCCCGTTGCCCGGCAGGTGCAGCGAGGCGACGACCAGGCGATTGCGCAAGTGGAAGTACGCCTGCCAGTCGATGGCGTCGTCCTTGTCGCTCCACGCCATGTGCCACACCGCCGCGCCGGGCAGCGTGACGGTCGGGTACCCGGCCGCGCGAGCGCGCAAGCCGTACTCCGCGTCGTCCCACTTCAGGAACAGCGGAAGCGGCTGGCCGAGCTCCTCGGCGACGCGCCGCGGGATGACACAGGTCCACCAACCGTTGAAGTCGACGTCGATGCGCCGGTGCAACAGCTTCGAGTTGTCCCGGTCCTTGAGCGGATACTTCGAGAAGTCGTGGTCGTACTCGACGTTCGGCGCCGCGGTCCACATGAAGATGCCGCGATCGACCACTTCGCCCATGACGTGCAGGTGCGAGCGCTCCTGCAGGTTGAGCATCTGACCGCCGACCAGCACCGGCGACTTCGCGAAGCGGGCGAAGGCCAGCGCGCGCAGGATGGAGTCCGGCTCGATCTCGATGTCGTCGTCCATGTAGACGATGTACTCGGCGTCGGTGGTCTTCAGCGCCTCGTACATGACCCGGCTGTAGCCGCCGGACCCGCCGAGATTGGGCTGGTCGTGGATGGACAGGCGATCCCCGAGCGCGGCAGCCGATTCCGCGAAGCCGGGCTCGTCGACGACCTTCTTCGTGCCCTGGTCCGGGATGATGACGGCCGCGACCTTCTCCAGCACCAGCGGGTCGGAGCCGAGGGCCGCGAGGGTCTTCACCGCGTCGGTGGGCCGGTTGAAGGTGGGCATGCCGACGGCGATGCTGCCCTCGCCGGGCGCCTCGATCGGCGCGTACCAGCCGCCCGACAGCAGCGCGACCGCCGTGTCGGTGGTGATGTCGAACCAGATCCAACCACCGTCCTCGAACGGGCCCAGGTCGGTCTCGAATTCGACGACCACCGAGTCGGCGCCGGTCGCGACCGCGAATTCCTTGCCCTGCACGTGGATTCGCGAGCCGTCGGCCTTGGATCGGTACACGTCCACCCGGCCGTGACCGGCCAGTTCCAGCCGCAGCACCACCGAAGACAGGATGCTCCAGCGCCGCCAGTAGCTCGCGGGCAGCGCGTTGAAGTAGGTGCAGAAGGAGACCTCGGACTCCGCGCCGATCGACAGCGACGTGCGGGTGGTCGCGTGCGCGCGCCTGGCGTTGGTCTGCGACTCCTCGACGTAGAGCGTGCGCACGTCGAGCGGCTCGCCCGGCCGGGGCAGGATGATGCGCTGCAACAGCGACTTGGCGCGGGTCTCGGTGGTCATGTCTTCCAGAATGGATTGGGAGGTCATTCCGCTCCTAAGCCTCCTGGTCCACGAGCGGCGCACCATCCGCCAGATGCGGGTGCAGCACGTTGTCGAACGTGCTCAGCGCGCTGCCGATCGCCATGTGCATGTCCAGGTACTGGTAGGTGCCGAGACGGCCGCCGAAGACGACCTTCGCCGTGGCGGTCTCCTGCTTGGCCAACTCCCGGTAGGCCAGCAGTTTCGCCCGGTCCTCCGGTGTGTTGATCGGGTAGTACGGCTCGTCGCCGGTCTGCGCGAACCGGGAGTACTCGCGCATGATCACCGTCTTGTCGGTGGGGTACTCGCGCTCGGGGTGGAAGTGGCGCGGCTCGATGATGCGGGTGTAGGGCACGTCCGCGTCGTTGTAGTTCATCACCGAGGTGCCCTGGAAGTCGCCGAGCGGCAGCACCTCGGTCTCGAAATCGATGGTGCGCCAGCCCAGCTCGCCTTCGCTGTAGTCGAAGTAGCGGTCCAGCGGGCCGGTGTAGACGACCGGCGCGTCCGGGCTCTCGGCGCGCAACTGCTCGCGCACTTCGAACCAGTCGGTGTTCAGGCGCACCTCGATCAGGTCGGAGGCGGCCATGTTCTCCAGCCACTTCGTGTAGCCCTCGCGGGGCAGACCCTCGTAGGTGTCGTTGAAGTAGCGGTTGTCGAAGGTGTAGCGGACCGGGAGGCGGGTGATGTTGCCCGCGGGCAGTTCCTTCGGGTCGGTCTGCCACTGCTTGGCGGTGTAGTCGCGGACGAACGCCTCGTAGAGCGGGCGGCCGATCAGCGAGATGGCCTTCTCCTCGAGGTTCTGCGCGTCCTTGGTCTCGATCTCCGAGGCCTGCTCCGCGATCAGCGCGCGCGCCTCTTCCGGCGAGAAGTAGCGGCCGAAGAACTGGGAGACCAGGCCGAGGCCCATCGGGAACTGGTAGGCCTGTCCCTTGTGCATCGCGAAGACGCGGTGCTGGTAGCCGGTGAACTCGGTGAACTGGGTGACGTAGTCCCACACCCGCTTGTTCGACGTGTGGAACAGGTGCGCGCCGTACTTGTGGATCTCGATCCCGGTTTCCGGATCCGGCTCGGAGTAGGCGTTGCCACCGATGTGGTGGCGCCGTTCGATCACCAGAACCCGTTTACCCAGCACGGAGGCGGCGCGTTCGGCAACGGTCAGCCCGAAGAATCCGGAGCCGACGACGATCAGATCGAACTGTGAGGCGGAATGGACGGAGGTACCCGGGGACGATGCGACGGTCACGGGAGCCCAGAGTATCGGAAGTCCCCGCCGCGTCCGGGTGGAGTCGGAACTGCGCTGGGCGACACCACTCGCCGCACCCGGTTTCACGTCCCTGACCTCAGCATTTCGCCGGGTGTTTGCCCAAATGGACTTCTTTGGCAACTGACCGGTTGTTTACTGCCGCGGCCCGATGAGCGCGCACGGCTCCGGGTGCTCCCGGTCGCCGGAGCCGGTGCGCGCTCGAGGGGTCTTCTCGGGACGGGTGTCAGACCGGGAAACCTACGTCGAGCTCCACCTTGTCCCGCTCGGTGTACAGCCGCCAATAGTGATCGCCGAGCTCGTCGCCGCTCATACGGACGATCTCCAGGCCCGCCGGGATCACTTCCGGATTCTCATCGATGATCTGCGCGGCTTTGCTGCCGTCGATCAGCACGCCGATGTTGAGCAAGCCGACGTAGACGCCGGTACCGCGCAATTCCACCTCGAGCTGGCGCAGGTAACCGCGCTGCGCGGCCAGCGCGATGCCAAAGTTGGCCAGATAGGGCGCCACGTAGTGCTCGGACGAACCCGAGGAGAACAGCAGTGCGCCTTCGCCTCGCTCCACCATCTTCGGCGCGAGCGCTCGCGTCACCAGGATCGGCGAGTGCAGCTTCAGCGCGATGGGCGCATCGAGGGATGGGATGTCCACCGCCAGGGTGGAGGGGATGCGATCGCTCATGTTGCCCGCCGCGCCGTGCATGGCCGCGTCGATCGGCCCGAACGTCGCCTCGATCTTCTCGATCACCCCCGTGACCTGCGCGCCAACCATGACATCCGCGGGAAAGGCCGCGGCCTCGATGCCTTCGGCCGTCAACTCCTCCGCGTGCCGCCGCGCCTTTTCGGGATCCCGGCCGATGACGGCCACCCGGAAGCCTTCGCGCCCGAATCGGCGTCCCGTGCCGACGCCGAGGCCGGGTCCGCACCCGAAGATCGCGATGGTCTTGGACATTGCCACTCCTGATTAAGTTGAGACATGGTTCAAGTTACGCGGCCGACAGTAGCATTAAGTTGAACCAATGCTCAACATATGCGTGTTGCCCGATTTGTAGGATCGGCCCGTGGACAAGCCGTTACGCAGCGATGCCCAGCGCAATCGGGACGCGCTCGTGACCGCCGCACGCGCCGTCTTCGAGGAACGCGGTCTCGACGCGCCGCTGAAAGAGATCGCCGCCCGCGCCGGGGTGGCCATCGGCACGCTCTACAACCGCTTCCCTACCCGCGACGACCTCATCGCGGCCGCGGTCGAGGACCGGATCGAAGCGGGCAGCCGTATCGCCGAGAACGCGCTCGCCATCGATGACCCGTGGGAGTCGTTCGTCTACCTGGTGGAGCAGGTGTGCGCGTTACAGGCCGCCGACCGGCTGCTCAGCGAACTCGCCGTGCGGGCCGCACCCAGTCGCGCCATCGCGCAGGCCCAGGAATACGGTCACGGCCTGATGCGCCGGATCATCACCCGCGCGCAGGAGGCCGGCGTGCTGCGCGCCGACTGGGTACTCGAGGACATCGCGTTCATCACCTGGTCACACACCAGAATCGTCGAGGCGACCAGTCATATCGCGCCCGAAGCCTGGCGGCGCCACCTCGGTCTGATACTCGACGGCTTGCGCGCGGAGGCCGCCCACCCGCTTCCGGTGCCGCCGATCACGGAGCACCAATTGATGCACGCGCTCGGACGCGACGACGAAAGTTGATCCGGCGGCCGGTACGCGCACATGCGTCCCGGCCGCCGGAGAGTTGTGCGCTACAGCCGCTGCTCGGCGTAGACCTTCATCGCGTCGCGCACGAACTCGGCGGTGCCCGCGCCGTGCACGTCGTAGTTCGCCGCGAACCGCGGGTCGGCGACGTACATCTCGCCGAGATCGACGAACGCCTCCCGCACCACCGGACGACCCTGCCAGCCGATGCCGATCCACTCGTAGTGGCGCTGGACGATGGCCTGCACCTCGTCGGCGTCGGGCGCGAGTCCGTCGGCGTGCGCTCGGCCGTAGTCGGCGGCGATGTCGAGATGGGTTCGCTGGAAGTTCTTCTTGTCCGCGTCGGACATCGAGCGCCACCAGCGGTCACCGCTCTCGTAGGCGTCCTTGCCCCAGCGTTCGATCACCTCGTCCTTGTACTTCGTGTGGTCGAAGCCGTCGAAAACTTCTGCTGCCACGAGTTGTTCACCTCTTTCCGTCTTGTGCAGCGTGGTTCGCACCGACTCGATCTGCCGCCGGATCCGATCCTGTTCCTGCCGGAGCAGTTCCAGGTGCGTACGCAACGCGGCGGCGGTTTCCCGCTCTCCGGCAAGGACTTCGGCGATGACCGGAAGGCCGAGGCCGAGTTCACGCAGCAGCAGGATGCGTTGCAACCGCACGAGGGAGTGCTGGTCGTAGTACCGGTAGCCGTTGGCTCCGATCCGGCTGGGCGGCAACAGCCCCAGCTGCCCGTAATGGCGCAGCGTGCGACTGGTGGTACCAGCCGCCTTCGCCAGATCCTGGATGGACCACTCCTTGCCGCCCACGACCCGTCTTCCCTCGTGCTCTCGTCGGTGTAACTAGCTTGCAAGTTGACGTTACGTCAAAGTCAACCCGAAAACACAGCTGGTACGAGACCCGTCGCCCGAACGACGCTTTGCTCGCGGGTCGTGCGCACACGGGCCGAGTCGCACGGACCGGGCCGGAGGGACAAGACCCGGAGCGGCGTCGCATCAACTGGACGGCACGGCCGCGGCAGGCGGGGATGCGGGCGGAGATTCCGCGATTCGAGACTTCTCCGCTGAGGGTTGCATCCCGATGACTGGCGCCGGTCCGCCGACAGGTGCGGTGCCTGCCTGTCCAGGCTGGGCCGCACCGCCAGGCGTGGAAGCGGCACGAGGCGATGTCCCAGCCGGAACCTGTTGCGCGCCGGCAGCTTCCGGCACCGCCTGCACCATGCGCGAGTAGTCCACGACCTGCGCGCCCAGCGTGGGCGTCACGACGATCATGCCGTTGGTGTACATCCGGTAGATCCCCGCACGCTGCGGCAGGATCATCTGCGGTCCGACCGGCGCACCGAGGGAACCGTTCGCGCCGCCGATACGGCGGTACTCGGCATCGATCGCCGACTCGGTGACCTCCGCCGCCGACTCGGGCACCGCCGCCTGCGTCCGTGGATCGCCGGCCGGAGCGGTGGTGAGCAGCTCCCCGGGCGCCGGCCCGACGTCCATGGTGTTGATATCCGCCGGCTCCCCACCGCCCGGTGCGGCGGAGTACTCCGTCCGCAGGATCCGGCCTTCGCGCAGCAGCACCGCGCCCGCCGTGGCCGCGACGGCGGCCGCCGTCCGCGGGTCCTCCCGCGCGGTACCGGGATACTCCTGGCAGGCCGTCGTGTCGCACGTCTGCGCGTACGGATAACGCTGCTCGGCAAGGGCATACGAGCGGGCCGCGATCGCCTGGGCACGCAACGCCTCGACCGCTCCCTTGTCCGCCCAGTTGGGTAGCACCTCGGCCGGGACCACGCCGAGGAGATAGTCCTCGACATCCACCTGGTTGATCGCGCGTGCCGCGCCATCCTCGAGGGCGACGCCGAGTGCGCCGCGGTACGACGGACCACCGCACACCGTGAGATGTTCCGCCACAGGGCGATTCGGACGTGCGTCGATGGGATGAATCCAGGGGTCGTCGGTCGGCGCCTGCCACAGCACCTCACCGTCGCAGCCGACCGTCACCACCACATTCGCGCCGCCATCGGGCAGCGGCGTGAGGTGCGCGGCCTGGCCGGGCGGCACCTGTCGGCCCGCCACTCGCAGGCCGGTGGCGGCGAAGGCGTCGAGCGAGGAGCCGTCCTGTGCCGTGAGGCGGACCCGAACGGGGGAAGGCGCGACGGTGCCGAGCGTCGCACCGGGGTAGTAGTGCGCGAGGATGCGGTCGGCTCCCCACCCCGCTCGGGCGCTTTCGTACGCGCCGACCTGGCTCAGGCCGCGGCCGTGCCCGGGTCCGGCCAGCGGGCGATACGGCACCTCGCCCGGCCGAGCCGGAAGCGCGGCGAGGGCTCCAGCGATCACTCCGGCTCCGATGAGCAACAGGGAAGTGCGCACCAGGCGGCTGATCACCGGCCGATACGGCCGCCGGACTCGCTCCTGGCTCGTAGATATCGCCTTTACCTGCATTTTTCTGATCCCCGCATGCGCGTATTACGATGCATCCGTTCACTCCCGCGGTCTACAGATCCGGTAGATATCCACCTATTCCGCACGTTTTCCAGACGCGCTAGCAATCATCGAGCTACATTCAGGCAATCACATAATCCTCAACCAGAGGTTTAGACATGTGACAAATGTGGCAATTGTGACTGTTGATACATCAGGAAGTGACCCTGAATCACACATGATCACTGGTACGACCTGATTGGAGACGCTCGTGCGGTACCGCAGACCGAAACGCTCCTACGTGCTACCGGTTGTCACCACCCTCGCGGTAGCTGCCGCGCTCGGCACGCTCATGCTCAGCGATTCGAACGACTACCGCACCGCCACCAACAGCGAGCCGGCCGCCGTCGCGGCCGAACTCGCCGAGGTCGCACTCACGCGCGCGCCCGATATCGTGTTACCGCTGCGCGAACTCACCGGATTGAGCCTGCCTGATCTGCATCTTTCCGATCTGCGCATGCTGCAGAGCGCCCCGGGCATTCCGATTCCGGACGGACCGCTGCCACCGGGCGCGCAGCCACCGGAAGGAATGCGATTACCCAGCTCGAATTCCGTCCAAACCTCCGGTTCGGAATTCACTCCGAGTCAAACGTCCGAAAGCGCGACTTCCGCTGGTCAGCCGATTTCCGGGGCGCCAACGAGCAGTGTGCGCTTCATCGCCGATCCGGCCCGGCTACAGCCCGGCACCACTCCCGACACCCCCGCGTTGTCTCCCGGTGCGGTGACCCCCGAACTGATGAGCCAGGTGGGGGCGCAGGTGAAGGAACTCTCCAGCGACACCCCGTTCAGCATGGTCGCACTCACCGCGCGCCGACTGGCGGACACCAAGGCCACGATCCGCGCCCGCCAGCCCGACGGCACCTGGGGGCCCTGGTACGACACCGAGGCGGTGGACACCTACCGCACCGATCACTCCGGTCCCGGCTCGACCGACGGCACGGAGCCGATCTACGTCGGCAACACGAACGCCGTGCAGGTCCTGGTCACCCGTAAGCAAGCAGCTCCGACGATCCAGCCGGTGGCGCAGCCCGGACCCATCGCGGACGACCAGTCGCGACCGGGCGACCCGGCTCCGCACCCCGCCGCGCGTTCCGACGACCCGGCCCAGCAGTCCGCGGACCTGACCGCCGTGCTGATCGATCCCGGTCGGGCCACCGCCGACGGCGACCTGCACAGCGTCGCCGCCGCGCTGCCCGGCGGCGGACCGAGCGTGATCACCCGCGCCCAGTGGGGCGCCGACGAATCCATCCGCTGCGACCAGCCGACCTACGACGACCATCTCGGCGGCGTCACGGTGCACCACACCGCGGGCCGCAACGACTACAGCAAATCCGAGTCGGCGGGCATCGTCCGCGCGATCTACACCTATCACGCGAAGACGTTGGGCTGGTGCGACATCGGCTACAACGCGCTCGTCGACAAGTACGGCCAGGTCTTCGAGGGACGCTTCGGCGGCCTCGACCGCCCGGTGCAGGGCGCGCACGCGGGCGGGTTCAACGAGAACACCTCGGGCGTCGCGCTGATGGGCAACTACGAGTCCGAGCAACCGACAGAGCAGGCGATCCAGGCGATCGGCGCTTTCGTCGGCTGGCGCGCCAAGGTCGCCGGACTCGATCCCAAAGGCTCCACCACGATGTATTCCGAGGGCACCTCCTTCACCTCGTACGCCGAGGGTGAGGCGGTGCGGTTGCCGGTCGTCTTCGCACATCGCGACGTCGGCAACACCACCTGCCCCGGCGACGCCGCGTACGCGCTGATGGATCGGATCCGCGACATCGCCGCCGGTACGCCGGGCGCCCCCAGCACGCACGACAGCCAGGTCGCCCCGCCCGGCGAATCCGACGTGGCGGGCCTCGCCGCGCTGACCACCAAGCTGCTGAACATGGTGCAGGACAACATCATCGCCAGGCACTGGTCGCAGTCCGGTGGACCGAACGGCCCGCTCGGCGCCGCGCGGTCGGACGTGCTACCCGCCGCGCAGGGCAGGCAGTACGCGAAGTTCGCCAACGGCTACGTCTACACCGCCGCGGACGGACAGGTCGTCGAGGTGCTCGGCACCATCCTGGACCGCTTCCTGCAACTCGGCGCCGACACGGGTGCGCTCGGACTCCCCCTGCGCAACGCTCACCTGGTCTCCGACGGCCTGCGCGCCGACTTCGAGCACGGCTCGCTGATTCTCAACCAGCTCACCGGCATCGTCACGACGATATGGAAGACCTACATCGACACCTACCAGGAGGAAGTGAGCCGAAACCCGGTCGCGGCGCAGGTGAGCGCCCCGATCCCGCACCATCCCCCGGCTCCGGCCGCGTCGGCCGCCGGGGCTCCGGCCGTCACGGCTCCCGGTAGCGCACCGATCCCGAACGGCGCCCCTGCCGCGGCTACACCCGCACCGGCCAATGGAGTTCCGGCCGTCACGGCTCCGGGCAGCGCACCGATCCCGAACGGCACCCCCGCCGCGGCTACACCCACACCGGCCAATGGAGTTCCGGCCGTCACGGCTCCGGGCAGCGCACCGATCCCGAACGGCACCCCCGCCGCGGCTACACCCACACCGGCCAATGGATA
>NZ_JBSGEZ010000098.1:20602-21234 GCF_053603155.1 Nocardia sp. NPDC004260
AGTTCCGGCCGTCACGGCTCCGGGCAGCGCACCGATCCCGAACGGCGCCCCTGCCGCGGCTACACCCACACCGTCGATCGGCCCAGCGCCCGCGGCACGAACCCCACTCGCCCAGGCCCCGGCGGGCGCACCGGCATCGACCAGTCCGCCACAGCTACCCCCACAGCACCCCGCCGTACACCCGCCACACGGCCCGGCCCCAGCCGAAGCCGCGTTCCCCGCTCCACCGCGATCACCTTAGGGCTGACGCCACCACCGAGGATTGATCCCGGACAAGTTGCCCCTCTCGGAGCTCGCGCCCCGCGCGGGCTCCGAGTCGTTTCAGGCACATACCCATGGCCTTGTGGGTCGGACATGCCGAAGCCGCGGTCACTCGACCCCGGCAAACCAATCGGCCACCAGATGGCCCCGAACACCCCGTCGGCCCCCTCGGGCCCGAACCGCGCGCACCGTTTCCCCGCGTTCCCTGCGCGCACCGTTTCCCCAGGTCGGAGACCAGCGCGCCCAGCCAACCTCAACCACGTCTTTCGAGCGAAGCGAGACCGAGCATCCGCCGTTCGCGGCCCGGCTCGCGTCCGAGCGGCCGCCGCGTAGGCGCTGCCGGTGAACCCCATCCGCGCCATGAACTCGTT
>NZ_JBSGEZ010000099.1:0-20437 GCF_053603155.1 Nocardia sp. NPDC004260
GAGACGCAGCAGGTCCCGCGCGGTCAGCGACAGCGCAGCCGCGGCCTCCGGTGCGGCGGCGGGGTCGTTCCACACGATCGCCGCGCAGCCTTCCGGGCTGATCACCGAGTACGTGCCGTTCGCGAACATCAGCACCCGGTTGGCGACGCCGAGCGCCAGGGCTCCGCCGCTGCCGCCTTCGCCGATCACCACGCTGATCACCGGCACCCGCAGCGCGGACATCAACCGGATGTTCTCCGCGATGACGATCGCCTGCCCCTGCTCCTCGGCGGTCGCGCCCGGATAGGCGCCGGGCGTATCGATCAAGGTGACCACGGGCAACCCGAGCTTCTCGGCCAGGCGCATCAGACGAGCCGCTTTGCGATAGCCGGCCGGAGTCGGCATGCCGAAGTTGCGTTCCATCAGCTCCTTGGGATCGTGTCCTTTCTGGTGGCCGATCACCATGACCGGCCGCCCGCCGAGCCACGCCGTTCCGCCGACCACCGCGGCGCAATCGCCGGAGATCCGGTCGCCGCGCAACTCGCGGAACTCGTCGAAGGCGAGTGCGAAGTAGTCCAGCGCGGTCGGCCGCTGCGGAGACCGTGCCCGGCGCACTTGTGTCCAGGGATCGGTCGCGGGAACGCGGGCCGGATCGGTGATCACGCCCGCGTCCGCGGGGACGAAGGTCTCGGCGGAATCGACCGGACCCGCGGCCCGCAGCAGTGCGCCGAGCGCCTGGCGCAGGGCCGCCCGCGGCACGATCATGTCGATGAGCCCGCGTTCCAGCAGGAATTCGGCGGTCTGGAACTTCGGCGGCAACTCCTGCCGGATGGTCTGCTCGATCACTCGCCGTCCGGCGAACCCGAGCCGTGCGCCCGGTTCGGCGATCAGCACGTCGGAAAGGGTGGCGAAGGAAGCCGCGACGCCGCCGTAGGTGGGGTCGGTGATCAGGGTGACGGTGAGGATGCCCGCCCGGTCCAGTTGCTCCAGCGCCGCGCTGGTCTTGGCCATCTGCATCAGCGACAGCGGGCCCTCCTGCATCCGGGCGCCCCCGGACGCGGTGACGATGATCAGCGGAAGACGCTGGGCCAGCGCGGTTTCGGCGGCCGCGGTGATCATTTCGCCGACCGCGGTGCCGAGACTGCCGCCCAGGAAGCGGAAGTCCATGGCGGCGATCACCACCAGCCTGCCCTCGATCGCGGCCAGCGCGCACAGCACCGCGTCGTGCATGCCGGTGCGGGAGCGCGCGGCGGCCAGCCGGTCCGGGTAGGGCTTGGTGTCGGTGAAGGTCAGCGGGTCTTCGTCGGTGGCGGCGACCGGCAGCGGCTCGAAGCGTCCCTCGTCGGCGAGCTGCTCGATGCGCTGCCGCGCGGTGATCGGCGTGTGCCTGCCGCATTCGCCGCAGACGCCGAGGTCGCGGGCGAACCGCTTGCCGTACAGCGGGATCAGGCATGCCGGGCAGAGCACCCAGTCCGCGGCGCCGTGCTGGCCGTGTGCTGACTTCATCACGCGTGTCTCCTGTGCTCGGGAACAGGTGATCGATCCGGGCGGCGCCGGCCGGGCGATCACAGCGACAGCCTGCGCCCCACCGCTCGAGAACAACTCGACTCGCTCGCTCGAGCGAGGTTCGAGGACCGTCCTCGATGCTCGATCGCACCATCGAAGGGAGAACGCCATGAACACCAATGCATCCGGTGGTGCGCGATGAGCCGCCGCGTTGTCGTCACCGGGCTCGGCGTCCGCGCGCCCGGCGGGTCGGGCAAGGACGAGTTCTGGAAGCTGCTGTCCGAGGGCCGCACGGCGACGCGCCGGATCTCGTTCTTCGACGCCTCGCCGTACCGGTCCCAGGTGGCAGGCGAAGCAGACTTCGACGCGGCGCTGGAAGGACTGTCTCCCAGGGAGATTCGGCGCATGGACCGGGCTGTGCAGTTCGCCGTGGTCTGCGCGCGGGAGGCGGTGGCCGACAGCGGGCTCGACCTCGCGGCGGTCGATCCGCACCGGCTCGGCGTGAGCCTCGGCAGTGCGGTCGCCGCGGCGACCAGCCTGGAGCGCGAATACCTGGTGCTGTCGGACTCCGGGAAGAACTGGCTGGTCGACGAGACGTATCTCTCCCCGCACATGTTCGACTACATGATCCCCAGCGTGATGCCCGCCGAAGTGGCCTGGACCGTGGGCGCCGAGGGACCGGTGGCGATGGTCTCCAACGGATGCACCTCGGGACTGGACTCGGTGGGCCACGCGGTGCAGCTGATCCGCGAGGGCTCCGCCGACGTCATGGTGGCGGGCGCGTCGGACACGCCCATCACACCGATCGTGGTGGCCTGCTTCGACGCGATCAAGGCGACCACCCCGCGCAACGACGAGGCGGAGGTGGCCTCGCGGCCGTTCGACAACTCGCGCAACGGGTTCGTACTCGCCGAAGGCGCCGCGATGTTCGTGCTGGAGGAGTACGAGAGCGCACGCAAGCGGGGCGCGCACATCTATGCCGAGATATCCGGGTACGCGACCAGGTGCAACGCCTACCACATGACGGGCCTCAAGGCCGACGGCCGCGAGATGGCCGAGGCGATCCGGGTCGCGCTCGACGAATCCAGGATCGACCCGACCGGTGTGCACTACATCAACGCGCACGGCTCCGGCACCAGGCAGAACGACCGGCACGAGACCGCTGCGGTGAAGCGCAGTCTCGGCGCGCACGCCTACGCCACGCCGATGAGCTCGATCAAGTCGATGGTCGGGCATTCGCTGGGCGCGATCGGCTCGGTCGAGATCGCCGCCTCACTGCTGGCGCTGGAATACCAGGTGGTGCCGCCGACGGCGAACCTGCACGAACCCGATCCCGAATGCGATCTGGACTACGTGCCGCTGGTCGCCCGCGACCATCGGATGGACACTGTGCTCACCGTGGGCAGCGGGTTCGGCGGCTTCCAGAGCGCGATGGTGCTGCGCAAGGCGGAGGCGGTGGCGGCATGATCCTCGTGACCGGAATGGGAGTGCTCGCGCCGAACGGCATGGGCGTGGAGCGCTTCTGGGACGCCGTGCTGGCCGGTCGCGGCGGGATAGCGCCGCTCACCCGGTTCGACACCAGCGGCTCGTCGGCGCGACTGGCCGGACAGGTGGCCGATTTCGACGCCGGTGAGCACCTGCCGAGCAGGCTGCTGCCGCAGACGGACATCTCGACCCGGATGGCGCTGGTCGCCGCGCAGTGGGCGCTGGACGACGCGAAGGTCGACACGGCGACGATGACCGACTACGACATGGGCGTGGTGACCGGAAACGCTTCCGGCGGTTTCGAATTCACCCATCGCGAATTCAACAAGCTGTGGTCGCTCGGCTCCGAGCACGTCAGCGTGTACGAGTCCTTCGCGTGGTTCTACGCGGTCAACACCGGCCAGATCTCCATCCGGCACGGCATGCGCGGACCGAGCAGCGCCTTGGTCGCCGAGCAGGCGGGCGGACTGGACGCGATCGGCCACGCGCGGCGCACCGTGCGGCGCGGGACGCCGCTGGTGGTCACCGGCGGCGTCGACTCGGCGCTGGACCCGTGGGGCTGGGCCTCGCATCTGTCCAGCGGCGGGGTGAGCGCCGTGACCGACCCCGACCGCGCCTATCTGCCGTTCGACGCCCGCGCCGCCGGCTACGTGCCAGGCGAAGGCGGCGCGATGCTGGTCGTGGAGGACGCCGCCGCGGCGCGGGCCCGTGGCGTGCCCAAGGTGCACGGTGAGATCGCCGGCTACGCCTCGACCTTCGACCCGCCGCCCGGTTCCGGCCGTCCGTCGGGCCTGCGCCGCGCCGCCGAACTCGCGCTGGCCGACGCCGGGATGACGCCCGGTGACATCGACGTGGTGTTCGCCGACGCCTCCGGCATCCCCGAACGCGACCGCGACGAGGCCGCCGCCATCGAGGCGCTGTTCGGGCCGGGCGGCGTTCCGGTCACCGCGTCGAAACCGCTGACCGGACGCCTGTTCTCCGGTGCGGGTCCGCTCGACGTCGTCACCGCGTTGCTGGCGATGCGCGACTCGGTGATCCCGCCGACCCCGCGCACCACCACGCTCGCCGAGGACTACCGGATCGATCTGGTTCTCGGCGCCCCGCGCTCCGCCACCGTCGGCGGCGCGCTCGTCCTGGCACGCGGGCGCTGGGGTTTCAACTCCGCGGTCGTCGTGCGCGCCGTGTCCGATCGAGATCTGCCGAGGAGCGAATCATGACCATGACCATCACCGAACTACGCCGCATTCTGGTGGACTGCGCGGGCGGCGAGGACCTCGCCGAACTCGGCGGCGACATCGCCGCCGTGGAATTCGAGGAGCTGGGCTACGACTCGCTCGCGCTCATCGAGACCGCGGCGCGGATCCAGCGCGATTTCGGGGTGACGATCCCGGAGGAAGAACTCGTCGAGGTCAAGACGCCGCAAGAGCTGGTCGACATCGTGAACGCCCAACTGCGCGGTGCGGCATGAGCGGTCAGGCCCGGAGGAGGCAGCGCAGCGTGACCACGCAGGGCCCCGCTCATGCCGAAAGCACACACCGCATGAGCGGTCAGGCCCGGAGGAGGCAGCGCAGCGTGACCACGCAGGGCCCCGCTCATGCCGGAGAGGACAGAGCATGACCGGCGAAGTGATGTCCCACAGCAGGGTGGTGCAGGCCGCCCCGGACGTTGTCTACGGCCTGGTCGCCGACGTGACCAGATGGCCGGTGATCTTCGAACCGAGCGTGCTGGTGCGCCACCTGCACCGGGGGCCGGACGAGGAGCGCTTCCGGCTGTGGGCGACCGTCGGCGGCGCGGTGAAGAACTGGACGTCGCGGCGGGTGCTGGATGCCGAGCAGCGCCGCATCGTTTTCGAGCAGGAACGCAGCCAGGCGCCGATCGCGTCGATGGGCGGCGGCTGGTCGTTCCGCGAGATCGGTCCCGGCGCGACGAAGGTCACCTTGGACCACCACTTCGCGGTGGTGGACGGGGCCGATGCCGCGCAGGTCGCCGCGTCGGTCGATCGCAACAGCGTGGTCGAGCTCGCGGCGCTGGCGCGCGTCGCCGAGCTCGGCCACCCGGTGGACGAGGTGATCCACACCTTCGAGGACACCGTGACGCTGGAATGCTCGTCCGCCGAGGCGTATGACTTCGTCTACCACAGCGAACGCTGGCCCGAGCAGGTGCCGCACGTCGGCCGCATCGAGCTCACCGAGGATGCCGAGGGCGTGCAGCTGATGGAGATGGACACGGTGACGGCGGGCGGTATCCCGCACACCACGAAGTCGATCCGGGTGTGTGTTCCCGGCGAACGAATCGATTACAAACAGCTGGTGCCGCCCGCGATCCTGTTCGGCCACAGCGGTGCGTGGGAATTCGCCGAGGGTCCGGACGGCGCGGTGGTGACCGCGCGGCACACGGTCGCGATCAATCCCGAGGCCGCGCGCGAGATCCTCGGCGCGAACACCGATCTCGCCGACGCCCGCGCGTACCTCACCGACGCGCTGTCCGCCAACAGCCGCAACACGCTGCGGTGCGCGGAACGCTGTGCCGCGACGACGAAGTCACCGACATGACCGCCACCGAGACGACCGCGACGCCGCGCGTACAGGAGATCGCCGACGGCGTCCACGCCTACACGCACAGCCGCGGCGGCTGGTGCGTCAGCAACGCCGGCGTGCTGACCGGGCCGGACGGCGCGGTGGTGATCGACACGCTGGCGACGGAAGGGCGCACCCGGGCACTCGTCGAGTTCGTCGACGGGCTGGGTACCGGCCCGGCCCGCGTCATCGTGAACACCCATCACCACGGCGACCACAACTTCGGCAACCACCTGTTCGGCCCGGCCGCCGTCGTCGTCGGCCACGACCGGATCCGGCCGGAGATGATCGAGACCGGCCTGGCGCTGACGAAGCTGTGGCCGGATGTCGAATGGGGCGATGTGCGGGTCACGCTGCCGAGCATCACTTTCAGCTATCACCTGACCTTGCACCAGGGCGAGCGCCGGGTGGAGCTCATTCACTTCGGCACCGCCGCGCACACCACCAACGACGTGGTGGCGTGGCTGCCCGGGGAGCGCGTGCTGTTCGCCGGAGACCTGGTGATGGCGGGCGCTGCGCCGTTCTGCCTGATGGGGTCGGTCAGCGGTTCCGTCAACGCGATCCGGCGGCTGGCCGCGCTGGGCGCCGAGACGGTCGTCGCCGGACACGGCCCCGTCACCGGACCGGAGATCTTCGACCAGACGCTGCGCTACCTGCGCTGGGTGCAGGACCTGGCCGTGGAGGGACGCGCACTCGGGCTGACGCCGCTGGCGATCGCGCTGGAGGCCGACCACGGTGAGTTCGCCGACCTGGTCGACCAGGAGCGGTTGGTCGGCAACCTGTATCGCGCCGACGCGGAGCTGTCCGGCGGCGAGCTCGGCGAGCCACTGGACGTGCAGGCGATCTTCGACGAGATGGTGCTCTACAACGGCGGGCAGGTGCCCACATGCCTGGCGTGAGCACCGAATCCGTGCGGGTCTGCGTGATCGGCGGCGGCCCCGCCGGACTGATGACCGGCCTGCTGCTCGCGCGTTCCGGCGTGGAAGTGCTGGTGCTGGAGAAGCATCCGGACTTCCTGCGGGACTTCCGGGGCGACACCGTGCACACCTCGACGCTGCTCGCGATGAACGAACTCGGCTTGGCCGAGGAATTCCTCGCGCTGCCGCACGTCGAGTTGCCCCGGCTGCCGATGGCGACCGCCACCGGTCCGGTGGTGTTCGCCGACTTCAGCGCCCTGCCCGGGCCCTTCCCGTTCGTGGCGTTCATGCCGCAGTGGGATGTGCTGAATTTCCTCGCCGAGGCGGGCGGGCGCTACCCCGGCTTCCGGTTGGTGCGGGAAGCGGAGGTCACCGAGCTGATCCAGCGCGGCGGTGCGGTGGCGGGCGTACGCGCCGAGACCGCTGACGGTCCGCTGGAGGTCAGCGCCGACCTGGTGATCGCGGCCGACGGGCGGCACTCGATTGTGCGCCGATCGGGGCTGCTCGAGGTCGCCGCCAGCGCGGCGCCCATGGACGTGCTCTGGTTCCGCGTCGGCAAGCCGGAGGGCGAGCGCCTGCCCACCGTCCGCAGCGGGAAGGGATTCTTCATCGTCTGTATCGATCGCGGTGACTATCTCCAGGTCGCCTACATGATCCCGAAGGGCGGCTTCGCGACGATCCGGGCGGCGGGGCTGGCGCGGTTCCGTGCGGATCTGTCCGCCATCTATCCCGTGCTCGCGCCGCGTCTGGAAGCGGAGATCCTGGACTGGGACGACGTGAAACCCCTCGACGTCCGAGTGGATCGGCTGCGCCGCTGGTACCGTCCCGGCCTGCTGGCGATCGGGGACGCGGCGCACGCGATGTCCCCGGCGGGCGGGGTGGGCATCAATCTCGCGGTGCAGGACGCCATCGCGACCGCTCGCCTGCTGGCGCCGATCCT
This sequence comes from Nocardia sp. NPDC004260, assembly GCF_053603155.1. Lineage (NCBI taxonomy): Bacteria > Bacillati > Actinomycetota > Actinomycetes > Mycobacteriales > Nocardiaceae > Nocardia > Nocardia sp. NPDC004260. The sequence continues at coordinate 7,404 of NZ_JBSGEZ010000099.1, forward strand.
CACCGCGGGCGCGACCGCGTCCACGACGCAGCTGCGCACCGTTCAACGCCGCCGCGAATTCCCCATGCGCGTGGTGCAATTCGCGCAATTGCACTTGCTGTCGGACCTCTACCCCAGTGCGGGACGGCCCGGGACCGACAAGCCGCTGCTGGTGCGGCTGCTGCGCCGTTTCCCGCGCCTGCCCCGGCTGGTGGCCAGGGTGATCGGCCTCGGCATCCGCCCGGAGCCGGTGCCGCCCGCGACCGAAACCGTTACGACCCTAGCGAAACTCAGGGAGAACTGATCGTGTCGACCTACCTGCTCATTCACGGCGCCTTCCACGGCGGATGGGTCTGGCAGCGGGTGACTCCGCTGCTGGAAGACGCCGGTCACCGCGTGCTGGCCCCCTCGCTGGTCGGTCTGGGCGACCGCGCGCACCTGCTGACCCCGGATGTCGGGCTCGAGACCCATGTTCAGGACCTGATCGAGCTGGTCACCGCCGAGGACGCGACCGAAGTCGTCCTGGTGGGCCACAGCTACGGCGGCATCGTCGTCACCGCGCTGGCCGACGCCGTGCCGGACCGCATCGCCGAACTCGTCTACATCGACACGTTCGTGCCGCGCGACGGCGAGGCGGTGGCCGACATCATGCCGGGCATGGTCGACGCCTTCGCCGCCGCGGCGGCCGCCACCGGCGACGGCTGGCTGGTGCCGCCGCAAACCGAACCGACCGGCGACGGCGGTCTCTACGGCGTCACCGAGGAACCCGATCTCGGTTGGCTGGCGTCCATGCAGACGCCGCAATCGCTGAAGACCTTCCAGCAACCGATGACACTGACGAATCCCGCGGCACTGGCGAAGATTCCGGTGACGCACGTCCACTGCGGCGAAGGCGGCGAGGACTTCAAAGCGATGCGCGCGGCCATGCCCCGCACCCTGCCACCCGCGGACCTGCCTCCCGGCCGCCTCCACGTACTCCCCACCGGGCACGACTGCATGATCACGATGCCGCGCGAGTTGGCCGGATGCCTGCTCACGGTGGCGCCGCGCCCAGCATCCACCCGTTGATTGCGAGCAGTCACGAATTCGCGCGCTCGCCGGCGTCGTAGGCGGCGCGCGCGGCCAGGACCTCGCCGAGGTGTTCGGAGGACCAGGTCACGATGCTGCTGAACACCGGGGTGAGCGTTCTGGCCAGTGGGGTCGCCTCGTATTCGACGCGCGGCGGGACTTCGGGGTGGTAGGTGCGCGCGACCAGGCCGTCGCGTTCGAGCTGGCGCAGGCGCTGGGTGAGGACCTTGGGTGTCAGGCCGGGAATGCGCTGTTGCAGTTCGGTGAAGCGCAGCTTGCCGTCATGGGTGAGCACCCAGAGCACCTGGGTGGACCAGCGGCCGAACACCAGGTCGATGACGGGTGTGATCGGACAAGGGTCGACCGGCGCGGTTGTCATACGTCCTCCCGGTAAGTCACTTTCCCCTTGGTTACTACTATACTTTGGAAAGTAATGTGTTTCCAGGGGTCGCGAGTACGCGAAATCCGAAGGGAGCACAGTCATGACGACGACAACAGTGGACGGCCGCCTGGATCTGCCGCGGCGCTCCGGTGACCGGCCGCGCACCCGTGCGCACAATCCGCACCAGCAACTCGACCAAATCGCTCCGCCGGAGTTGCAAGAGGAGCTGTGGTCGCGGATGACCACGCTCGACGGCGTTCTCCTCGGCCGCAGTGGAGTCTCCCTGCCCGACACCCGGGCCCTGCACCTGCGGCCGACGATCGCCCGTGGACCCGGCGAGGCGTATCTCGCGGGCACCGAATTCGCTCACCTGCACGGGCACGGGGACGGCAGTCTGCACATGTGCCTGCCGAAAGACACGGTGGCGCAGGCGGTTCGGCTGGGCTGGGCGGAGGCGCATCCGATGGCTCGGCAGGGATACCTGCCCGGGACGCTGGTGATGGTGTACGGGCCGCGCGATCGCGAGGAGCTGGACGTCGTCTGGCAGCTGGTACGGGCCAGTCACCGCTTCGCCCGGCAACCGGCTACAGCGTGATTAGAGCGGCGGCCGCCATCGTCGGTGTCATGAACGCAACCGATCTTGTCGGCACCTGGGAACTGGTGTCCTACTACGACATCGATCAGCAGGACGTCACCAGCGCGGGCCCGCTCGGCGACGCACCACGCGGCCTGCTGATCTACGGCGCGCACGGTTACATGTCGGTGAGCATGATGCGCACTGACGGAGCCCAGGGAGCCACCCCGTTCATGGGGTACGCGGGCACCTGGCGGCGCACCGGCACGGAGGTGGTGCACGCGATCAGCGTCTGCTCCAACCCGGCTTGGGCGCAGACCGAGCAGGTGCGGCAGATGTCGCTGAACGGCGACGTGCTGACACTCATCGGCGCCGCACAGGTCGGCGGGCGGACACAACGCCGGGTGCTCACCTGGCGTCGCGGCCGCCCGCTCGAAAAGCACCGTCATTCCGGCGAATACGAGAACAGGGGCTCATCGAATTGAACCGGTTCGCCGTCTTCCTTGAGAATCCCGGTGATCACGCCCGCCTGCGCCGTCACCGGGATCATCAACTTCATCGCCTCGACGATGCCGACCTGCTGCCCGGCGCTCACCCGATCGCCGACCTCGACGAACGGGTCCGCGCCCGGCTCGGGGCATCGATAGAACACGCCGACGCTGGGCGCGCGGACGACCGCGCCGAGCGCGGGAGCCTCCGGCGCGGCGACGGCTTCCACCGCGGCCGCAGCGATCGGGGCGGGCACGGCCGCCCACTCGGCCTCGACGGTCACCTCCCCCACCTGGAAGCGCAGTGCGCTCGGCTGCTGCGGAAAGCCCGCGAGCAGCTGCAATGCGCCGGTCTGGATCGCCTCCAGCACCCGCAGATAGTCCTCGTGTCCGGTGGTGGGGACGTTCTCCTCCACTGCGGTCATCGCCGTCACTCCTTGTCAGTAATTACCCAGGCCGCCACAGACGTTCAGCGCCTGCGCGGTGACGGCGCCCGCCCCGGGACCGATCAGATAGTCGACCATCGCCGCCACCTCGAACGGCTGCACGTAGCGGCCGATCGGCACTCGCGCGCTGACCCGGGCGTGCACCTCGTCGGTGTCCACGCCCCACAGCCCCGAATACACCTCCCGCACCCGCTCGGCCATCGGCGTCTCCACGAATCCGGGGCACACGGCGTTCACGGTGATCCCGGTCTTGGCCAGTTCGAGGCCGAGCGCTTTGGTGAAGCCGACCACGCCGTGCTTGGAGGCGGAATACGGGGCGCCGTGCACCACGCCCTGTTTGCCGCCGGTGGAGGCGATGTTGACGATGCGGCCGCTGCCGCGTTCGAGCATGCCACCCGCGTTCAGCACCGCCTTCGTCATCAGGAACACGCTGTTGAGGTTGGTGTTGATCACGTCGAACCACAGTTCGTCGGTCACCTGCGCGGTGACGCCGCCGCCGCTGCGGCCCGCGTTGTTGATCAGGATGTCGATCGGGCCGTAGCGCCGCACACCCGCGTCGACGTACTCGCGGACCTGCGCGGCGTCGGCGACGTCGCAGACGGTGCCGTCCACCTCGTGACCGTCGTCCTGCAGACTCTTCACCGTGTCGGTCACCCGCTGCTGATCGCGAGCGCAGAGGAACACCGCGATTCCCTGAGCCGCCAGGCTTTTGGTGATCTCCAGGCCCATTCCGCTGGTCGCTCCGGTGACCAGCGCGACGCGCCGATTTTCCGCCATGACTCCTCCATCGGTCGAACTTCCGAACTCGCCGGGCTTCTCGACCACCAGGGTCGACCCGCGTCCTATAGATCCGGTCAACCGCGCGCGACGGGCGGCGGCTCAACCGAGGCTCTAGCGGCGTCGGCAACGCTGGCGTGCAGCCGAGCCCCGCCGCGACCACAGGAGCAACCATGACCACCGTCGCCAGCCGCACCGAGTTGTACGCCGAGGTCCAGCAGTTCTACGCCGAACAGATGCAGCGGCTGGACAACCGCGACATCCCCGGCTACGCCGCGACTTTCACCGAGGACGCGGAATTCGAGCACACACCGGGCATTCCGCCGGCCCGGACCAGGGCCGGGATCATCGCCGACCTGGTCGAGTTCCACAAGCGCTTCGAAACCGACCCGATGCAGCGCAGGCATTGGTTCAACATGATCAACCTGCAGCCGCAGGACGACGGGACCATCGTGTCCACCGCCTACTGCCTGGTAGTGAAGATCCGCCCGAACAGCAAGCCGGAGATCGCGCCGAGCTGCGTCGTGCACGACGTGCTCGTCCGCGCCGACGGCGCCTTGCTGACCCGGTCGCGGCGCGTCGTCCACGACTGATCCGACCACTATCGAGGAGAAACCCTGTGAACTCCGTTCAGCCGGACTTGCTCACGCTCGCCGCCGACGCCGGGGACCTGCTGTTCCGGGAGGCCCGCACGGCGAACGCCTTCACCGACGAGCCGGTCACCGACGAGCAGATCCGCGCGATCTACGAGCTGGTCAAATACGGACCGACCTCGATGAATCAGCAACCGCTGCGGATCGTTCTGGTGCGCAGCCCCGAGGCCAGGGCCCGGCTGGTCACCCACATGATCGACAACAACAAGCCGAAGACGGCCGCCGCACCGCTGTCGGCGATCCTCGCCGCCGACCTGAATTTCCACGAGCACCTGCCCACGGTGTTCCCGCACGCGCCGGAGGCCAAGGACTACTTCGCGGACGCCGACTACCGCGCGGAGTCCGCGCGCTTCAACGCCCTGATCCAGATCGGCTACTTCATCCTCGGCGTCCGTGCCGCCGGGCTGGCGGCGGGCCCGATGAACGGCTTCGACGGCGCGGGCCTGGACGAGGACTTCTTCCCTGGCGGCGAACACACCGGCCTCGTCGTGGTCAATATCGGCAAGCCCGGCCCGAACGCGTGGTTCCCGCGTTCGCCGCGACTGGCGTACGAGGAGGTGGTCAGCACAGTGTGATCCCGCCGAGCGAGTGACGAGGGCCGCTCGGCCGCACAGCGCACTCCCAGGTTTGCCCCAGCTTGCGGGCAGGCTGCCTTCCTAGCCTTCGAGCAGAGGTTCAGACGAAAGGAAGGCGAAATCATGGCGCTGATCACGAGCGTCCCGCCGGGCGTCGCGGCCGACGAGCGACTCGTCGGCGCCCATCGCGCACCGGCACGCCGGTCCCGGGCGGATCGCGTGTTCTTCGGGCCCGCGAGCCAACCGCGATGGGCGCGCCCGGCGTTGTTCGCGCTGCTCGTCGCGACCGCGGTGCTGTATCTGTGGAATCTGACGGTATCCGGTTGGGCGAACGAGTATTACGCCGCCGCAGCGCAGGCGGGCACGCAGAGCTGGAAGGCCCTGCTGTTCGGCGCGCACGACGCGGGCAACGCGATCACGGTGGACAAGCCGCCCGCGGCGCTGTGGGTGATGGGGCTGTCGGGGCGGCTGTTCGGATTCGGCTCGTGGTCGCTGCTGGCGCCGCAAGCGTTGATGGGCGTCGGCTCGGTGGCCCTGCTGTACGCCGCGGTGCGGCGTTGGAGCGGGCCCGGCGCGGGCCTGCTGGCGGGTGCGGCGTTGGCGGCGACTCCCGTCGCCGCGTTGATGTTCCGCTTCGACAACCCGGACGCGCTGCTGACCCTGCTGTTGATCGCGGCGGCCTACTGCACGGTGCGGGCGATCGACTCGCACGACCCGCGCTGGCGTTCGGCGAGCACCGGTTGGCTCGCGCTGGCCGGTGTCGCCATCGGTTTCGCGTTCCTGACCAAGATGATGCAGGCGTTCCTGGTCCTGCCCGCCCTGGGTTTGGTGTTCCTGGTCGCGGGAGCGGGCGGATTCTGGTCCCGCATCGGCAAATTGGTCACCGCGTGCGCGGCCATGGTGGTCGCGGGCGGCTGGTACGTGCTGCTGGTGGAGTTGTGGCCCGCGGATTCGCGCCCGTACATCGGCGGGTCGACCGACAACAGCCTGTGGGAACTGGCGCTCGGCTACAACGGCATGGGCCGGTTGCTCGGCGGCAGCGGCAATCCGAGTGGAGGGGGCTCCGGCGGTCCCGGCGGTGGCGGCGGCATGGGCGGCGCGTTCGGCGGCGACACCGGACTGGCCCGGCTGTTCAGCGGCAGCATGGCGACCGAAGTGTCCTGGCTGCTTCCGGTTATTTGCCGCCCGCCGCCCAGTGGGCAAGTACGTCCAGGTGCTCTTCCAGCTCGAATGCCACCACATCGGGCATCTGGCCCCGCTCGCGTTCGGCGGCGTACCAGGGTGCCAGTGCCGCGTGTGCGTGCCCGATCGCGGCGCGGTCCTCGGTGTGCATGTGGACCACGAAATTCCCGCCGCATTCCATCGCGTGCGTGGATATTGCGCGGTCGGTGGCGGGGTTGTACGCGGCGCCGGGGTGGTGGCCGCGGCTGAGGTAGATCACCGACCAGGTGCTGGCGTAGTGGAAGCCGACTCCGATGCGATCGTCCGCGTTGATGGCGGGGTCATCGGGGGCGATGAGCAGTTCGTAGGTGATGTCGAGAAAGGTTGTCACGGTGCGCTTCTCTCTTTGATCGGATGCGGGACCGGGGATCTTGTTGGCATCCCGGCCCGTAGTTGATGGGTCGGGCTCGATTTGTGTCTGGCCGTGTGTGCGACCATCTCTCGCGGAGACCGGCCACACTCCCCGTGGCCGGTCTCTGCTTTGTCGGTCAGTCAGCGGCGATTCCGACGGCGGCGGGGCGAATGTCGTTGCGGGTCACAGAGTTTTTTCTCCTTTCTTTCGGGTTAGGTCTCAGCAATCGGATTGGAAGGGGAAGCAGGTCTTGTCCATCGGGAACAGCACTCCGCGGCTGGGCTTGGGGGCAGGTGGGGGCGGCTGCGGCGCGGCGGGCGCCTGCGGGGCCGGAACGTCGGCGGCGGGCGGCGGGGCGGGCTCGCTGCTGGTGGGCTCGTCGGAGGGCTGCGAAGCGGAGACGTGGCTCAGCACGCCGACACCACCAGTGAGCAGGCAGGTTGCCGCGCCGATGAGAACGGCGTTGCGGATCCGATGGTTGCGGGCGGCAGCGCGGCTGGCGGCGGTTGAGGCCAGCATCGCGGTGCTGGGGTGGATCTGTTCCTCGGGGCTGCGGCCGAGGTCGCCGCGGTCGGCTGTGGGCGCGGTGGTCCGAGGCGGTGTCGTGGCTCCGGTCGGTGCCTGGGGGATGACGGCGGTGGATCGCAGCGGCACGACCACCCCGTCATCGTCGGTGCCCGCGGCGGGGGTGGGGTTGGGGAATCCTTCGGCGGCCAAGTCGGCGCGGGTGACAGCGTCGGCCTGGTCCAGCGCGGAAAGAAGGGTGTGGGCGCGCTCGACGGTCCAGCCCTGCGGGTGCTGACGGGCGGTGGTATCCAGCCACCCGCTCAGTGCGGTGTCATCGCCCCCGAGCAGGACGTCGCGGCCCGCCGGCATGGGCACCGACCCTTTGTCGAGGGTGATCCGGCCGCCGAACGGCTCCACCAGGACCAGGCCCGGCACGAACATGTCGAGACCGCAGCGGGAGACGACGCCCTTGAGGTTGAACATGGCGTCGGCGAGCTGGTTGAGCGGGTTGGTGTCACCGTCGCGGACGTGCACGGGGTCGCCGTCGATGCCGGGCAAGGACCAGCGAGGGTTGACGTGGCAGACCAGAGTGCCGTTCACACCGCGCTTCAGAATGCCCTTGACCTCGATGCACACCAGCGTGTCGGGGGTGAGCAGCACCAGGTCGACTTCCTGGCTGTCGCGGCCGCTGCGGTCGGGAATGTGGCTTCCCGAGATCGCGACACCGGGGATGCCGCTGGCTTGGAGCCAGTCGAGTACAGCCCGTTCCGCGCCCGACATTTTCGGGCGATTTCCGTTGATGATCAGCATGAGTTTTTTCCCTGTCGTGAGGGCACTTCGTGTGCCGTGAACGTGTCGTGATGGTGAGGGCCGCGTTCGGCGTGTCGAAAGTGCACACCTGGCCCGGCCGGGTCTGGGCGAGCGCTACAGGAGGCCCAGGTGCCGGGCGGGTTCGCAGAACAGCCAGCAGGCCCGCGGCTCGTCGGAGGTCGCAGCGGTGTCGACGTGCTTCGGGGCCTCGGTGGCGGTGCAGAACATGGCGCAGTCGGCGCTTGCGGGGGTGGTGGGCAGCGCGTCGGCGGGAGCGCGGTCCACGGTCAGCAGCATCGAGAAGTACAAGGCAGCCGCGGCGACGAACACGCCTGCCAGCAGCGCGGGGGTGCGGAGCATGAACGCGATCACGCGGCCAGCCCGTGGCGCATGGCCAACGCTGGACGCAGCAGTACGGGAGCGGAGCGGCGGGAGGTGCGGGGCTGAATCGACATGATGGTCGGTCCTTCCGGAGATAGCTCGACAACAATTGTCAGTTTAACAGTTCAACTGTTGACAGTCTATGAATCCGCCTAGCTCGGCACCCCGATTGCGGGCGGTTGCAACGGCCCCGGACCTCGCCTTCGGGCGGGATCCAGGGCCGTTGTTGCCGTGGTGATCGCAATGAACGAAATCCGTTGGCGTCAGCGATATCTGGCATATTCGATACATGACGACGGGGGCACAGGATCGGCGCGGCGGTTTGTGGACCGGGGACGACTACCAGGCGTTGTTCGCCGTGTTGGCGACCTCCACCTCCGATAGCGAGGTCGCGGCACTGCTGGGCCGCTCGCTCGAGGGGCTGCGGGGGCGGGCGAAGTTCCTGCTGCTGGACAACTATTCGTCTGCGGTGGCCCTGCGCAAGCTGCGGCAGATGGCTTCGGAGCCGGGTTTCGACTGGGAGCCCCTCGCCCGCGACGCGCACGCCTTCGCCAACAAGCCCTATTGGGATGCCAGGACCGACGAGCGGCTGATTCTGGCCTGGGCGCGGAATCCGGCACCGAGCATGGCTGAGCTGGTCGAGGAGTTCGGTGTCGGCGAGCAGGACATCGCGCGGCGCTGCATCGCGCTCGAGCTCGCCCAGACCCGGGTGGAGATCGTCGACCACCTCGGCGCCGAACCCGGCGGTGATCTGGCCTATCAAGCCCGGCTGGGCCGCGACAAGGCCAACACCGCGGTCGGTGTCCTGGTCCTCACCTCCGCGACCGGCACCGTGCTGCACCTGTCACTGCACCCCGACATCGACGCCGCTGCGCAGGCCTGCGGCGAGGTCGACGAGACCACACTGGAAGAGCTGCCCGCCGTGTGGACGATCGCGACCCGCGTCCTGGGCGAAGGGTCCACCCGCGCGACCAAGACCGGGTCCTGGACCGAACGGCCAGCCACCGAACCACACACCAACGCGGTCAGCGACCCGGCCCCGGCCGCGGCCCGGGCGGTTCCCCGGTGGCGGCGGCTGCTGAAGCCACGAACCCGCTGAACGATTCGGTCAGTCGCTCTCGGTGAGTTGAGCACGCAGTTCTTCGATCTGCTCGGTGTCGAACCGGTACTCCTCGAGTGCGGGGCCCGGGTCGTCGAACTCCCTACGCATGTAGCGCTGCTGTTCGCGGTGCCAGGCGCGGAGTTGTGTGAGAACCGCGGCGGCGGCAAACCCCTCGAGGACGAGTACTTCGACAACTTGGGCCTTGCTGAGCTGCGCGGCCGGCCGGGGAGTCGCGACTACCGGCGTCTGGGTGGCGTGGACAGGCGTGGTGGGAGTGCGCCCTGATGATGTGCGTCGTCGCTTGCGCCGGCGTCGCCGAGTGGATGTGCGCGGTGGTGGCTCTGTGTCGCCGAATCCGTACTTCGCCAGGGCGCTGCGCAGCCCCTCGTACAGGGCCTCACGCAGGACTGGTTCGGCCAGCTCGCCCAGCAGCTCGTGGCGATGTTCTTGGATGTACCGGCGGCCGATCTTGGTGATCCGGGCCATGAGGACTTGGCGGGTGGGAACGTAATTCCCCCACTCGTAGGCGAACTGGAGTTCGACGAGATCGACCGTGTGCATCATCGATTCGGCGTAGCTGCGGCTGACGAGTCCGTCGAGCGCCCGGCGTATGACGGCGCGGCGACTGCGCTTGATGTCGCGCTCGGCGAGGGTGGTGTCGTCGCCGTCGTACAGGTCGTAGTCGTCGTCACGCAGTCCGATCTCCGCCACGGCGAACCAGGGGTACCCGGCATCGAGATCCCACGTCCGCCAGGGGCCTACATGTCCGATGTAGAGCGCGGCGAGGAGCCGGCGTTGAGCGCGGCCCAAACCCCGTGACATCAGGCCATTTTAAGTGCATCCACCGTGTCGGAGGCGGTTGCTCTAATGGGATTCGCCCAAGAGTTCGATCGGGTGATCCTCCCCCCGAGTGCGAGTCGGGGGGAGGCCAGAAACACCAATGCAGTCCGCGAAAACCGTTCATTGGAGTTGGGATGAGACTAACGCCTCCCCACTGGGAGGAGAACTACGTGCCGGTTAACGTTTCGCCCCGGTACGCCACCGAAACAGGCCACTCGGGCACTGGCGCCGACGCGTGTTCGGCTTCGCGGGAGCCTGCGATGACATGCTGACCGCGTGGGGCGACGAGAGCGGATCGCAGCCCGGGGCGGATCCCGGGACCTACATCCTCTCGGCCGTCTTGCTCGATGACACCGAAGAACAGGCCGTTCGCACGGCGATGCAAGCGCTGCAACTGCCCGGAGAGAAGAAACTCCACTGGCACTCGGCCAGCGACGACCGTCGCCTGGAGTTCATCGAGGTGGTCGCGTCCTTGCCGGTGTGCGGGATCGTCGTGGTCCACCATTCGGCCGGCGCGGACGATCGCCGCCACCGCCGCAAATGCCTCGAATACCTGCTGCCGCATCTGGCGTACATGGACTGCGCCTCGGTGACTCTGGAATCGCGCGGCGGCGCCGACGCCAGCGACTACGACATCGTGCAGAAGTTCCGCGCCCAGCGCGTGCTCACCGCCGATCTGAGACTCGGGCATCGCATCGGCCGCGAGGAACCGGTGCTGTGGACCGCGGACATCGTCTGCGGCGCGGTCGTGCAGCACCGCGTAGGCAACTCGACCTACCTCGACAAGCTCGGCGGCATGATCGAAATGCGCTCCATCTGACCCCAGAATCGACGCGAGCCACGGGCCTCGTCGTCCGGCGAGTAATCCCGTGGCTCACTTCCAACCCCACCTCGATGGGGCGGCTCCATGGCCCAGAGTAGCAGTTTATGACCCACAGGTGAGCACAACATCCATCACATATCGGCCCACAATCCTGAAGCCTGGAGCTGCGCGTTCTCAGCGCCGCCGCCGCGCGGCGGGGTCGGTGGCGGCCTGCCAGGCCAGCAGCGCCTCTTTCGACGGGCGCGCGTACTTCGCCAGCGACCGCACCGAGGAATGCCCGGACAGCGTCATCAGCATCGGCGTGGACGCCCCGTCTTCGGCGGCGTGGGTCAGCCGCGAGTGCCGCAACTGGTGCAGCGTGAACGGCCCACCGGGCAACTGCGCGGTGTGTGCCTCGAACAGCTCCGCCGCCCGCCGGTACGACAGCCGGGCCCGGTGGCTGCCCGGGTCGATATCCGCCACGGCCACATGCGGTTTGGCTTTTCGGTCGGTGAGGAACAGCGGGCCGGTGCGGCGGCCGGCGAGCATGCGCGGCAACAGCCGGGCGGTCCCGGTCTGCCAGGCCACCACATCCACCGCGCCGCCCTTGCGCCGCACGCGGGCACACCGGTTGGCGGTGTCGAGATCCGGCACATCGAGCATCAGCAGTTCCTCGGCGCGGGCGGCGGTCTCGTAGAGCATGTGCCACAGCACCCGCTCCCGCAGACCCGCCTCCATGCCCAGGATCGTGGTGACCTCCGCGCGGGTCAGCGCCCGGCTGCGGTCGGCGGGCACCGAGCGCGGCCGCAACCGCACCAGCGGGTCACCGACCAGCCAGCCCTGCTCCCGCCAGTAGTCGCACGCGGCGCGCAGCGCGGCCAGGCGCACGTTGAACGTCTGCGCCGACGCTCCACCCCACCGGGTGCGGAACCAGGCAGCGACCCGGTCCGGATCCAGCAGCGCCGGATCACATTCCGCGCCGAACTCGGTCACCAGGGCGTCCAGGGCGGTGCGGTAGCCGCGGCGGGTGTTGGCGGCGGTCACCGTCTGCAGATAGGTCTGGACCGCGGCGTCGAGGCGCATCCCGGCCCGCAGCGGGCGCACCACCCGCGACTCACCCATGCCGCCCCGCCGCCTGTGGGCGGGGCGTGAAGCGCCCTGCCGTCTGGTTCATCGGTGTCTCCCTCGATCTACCCGTATCTACCGCAGATAATTTGCCGAGCCGCCCCGGCGTGACGGAGCTGTCGCGCCACGTCGCGCACCGGCCCTAACCCACTCTACCGCAGATAATGTGTCATTATCTGCGGTAGGTCCTTGGCGCGACTTTCTCGTCACTGGACCCCACATGCCGGTCCCTACGAGGACTGCACTGCTACCTACGGGTACCTGCGCGATGACCTGATCGCCGACCGCGATGCGGGCGAGGGTTGCTGGCCTCGTCGATCTCGGCTACCCCGACCAGGATGATGAGCATCATCGTGATCAGGGTGATGGTGAGGATCACTGGGAGGAACATCAGGAAGGGTTCGGCGCCGACGGGTGTGCTGATGTGGTCGTGCTGGTGGGCGCTCATCGACGCCATTCCGGTGTAGTGCATGCCGGATACTGCGAGTCCCATGATGAGTGCTGCGCCGATAGTCGCGCCGAAGCCGCGCACGTGCTGTACGAACCACAGTGCTGCTGTCGAAGCGACCACGGCGATCGCGACCGAGAGCGCGACGAGTGCGCGGTTGTATTCGATACTCACGTTGGTGTTCATTGCGTGCATGCCGATGTAGTGCATGGCGGCTACCCCGCAGCCGGTGATCGCGCCGCCGAGCGGCAGTGTCAGGTTTGCGGGTCGACCGCGTACGACGATCGACAATCCCAGCCACACCACCACGATCGCTACCACCGCGCTGAGCGCGGTCATCGGTACGTCGTAACGGATTCTCCCTCGAGGGATGGAGAAGCCGAGCATCGCGGTGAAGTGCATGGTCCAAATGCCGGCACCGCCGAGGGCGACGGCTCCGGCGGCGAGCCAGCCCTCGCGCCAGCGAGATGCTCGGGCGTGGACTGTGCATCGCAGGCCGAGGAT
>NZ_JBSGEZ010000100.1:0-20094 GCF_053603155.1 Nocardia sp. NPDC004260
CGGCGGGCACCGCCGCTACTCCCGCTCCCAATTGCGCATCGCCGCGCGGGTCCGCGCGCTGGTCGATGCCGGCACACCACTGGAAGCGGCGTGCCGCATCATCGTCCTGGAAGACCAACTCACCCACGCCCACGAACTCAACGCCGAACTCACCCGGCGAAACCCGCCCGCGCCGGACCGCGACAACTGAACTGCGATCAGCCGCGGCCGCGGGTGCCGAGTTCGGCCCACACCGTCTTGCCGCGCCCGTGGTAGTCCACACCCCAGCAGGTGGCCAGCTGATCGACCAGAATCAACCCCCGCCCGCCGGTGTGATCCGGTCGGCGGATCCGCGCGGGCGCGGGTGAAGCATCCTCGACCTCCACACGCAACCAGCCGTGGCCGGTCACCATCAACCGGCAACCACGCGGGGCGCGGGCATGCACGACAGCGTTGCTGGCCAACTCGTCACACACCTGCACCGCGTCCTCGACGCCAATACCGGCGAGCGGGGTGAGCAGGCGCCGCACCGCAGCCCGCAGCTGCCCCAACGACACCGCCTCGAGATCCCACTCGACAACAGCGCCGTCGGCGCGCGCTGGATCCAGTGTCGAAATTCCCACCCTGCACCCCTCCTTCCGCTCGCCCAGTACCGGCCTCCACGCGGACGGCACTACCTCTGCCACGACATACCCGACCCCACTGCAGCGAAAACACCGCATCCACGCTCACCGCGGACCGCGTGGGGTGTTAAGAATCGTTGGGTGCCCCGACACCCCGCATCGATCGAGAATGCAGAGCACGGCCCGGTCCCGCCAGCCCGCCGTGACCGGCTGCGGTCCCGCGGTCCACATCCGAGGACAAGTCCCGCTTCGCGGGGTTGCCGAGTGGGACGAATACCCCACACGGGTCGGCGCCGGGGCGGAAATCGTCTGCGGCGGCCGGTCTCGGCGTGATGTTCAGCCGTCCGCACCCCGGTAGGCCGGACCCTCTGATCACTGCGTGATGCGAGCGAACGGCGACGGGTGTGGCATAATGAGAGGCTGAGTACGGGCTTCTCACCAAGAATTTGCCCGGCTCACTACAGAAAAGAAGTTGTATACAGCATGGCTCAAGGCAGTGTGAAGTGGTTCAACGGTGAAAAAGGCTTCGGCTTCATCGCTCAAGACGGAGGCGGCCCGGACGTCTTCGTGCATTACTCGGCCGTGAGCGGCTCGGGTTACAAATCCCTCGACGAGGGTCAGCGTGTCGAGTTCTCGGTGGAACAGGGCCAGAAGGGCCCCCAAGCCCAGGACGTCCGCGCCATCTGATTCCGCGCGATCGCGTGATCGTTTGTGAAGAGCTTCGCACCGAGGTCGGTGCGAAGCTCTTTTCGTTCAGTCGATGCCTTCGATGATGCGGAAGTCGCGCTCGACGCCGTCGGGGAGGGCCACCAGCGCCTTCTGGTATGCCTCGCTCTCGTATGCCGCGACGGCCTGTTCAAAGCTGTCGAACTCGATCAGAACGACGCGTTGCGTGATTCCGGCTTCGTGGGCGACGACTCGACCGCCACGGGACAGGACGCGCCCGCCCCCAGCCTGGACAGCCGGACGGGCCAGCTTGTTGTAGGCAGTCAGCCTCTCAGGGTCGGAAATGGCGGGGTAGACACTGACCCAGTAGCCCTTAGCCATGGAAACCTCCTGTGTTCGGCCGGACACGTCCGACTTCGAATTGACACTCGGATCGATCGATCCCGGCGACGGGCACTGCGGTCAGTTGAATCGTCATAGGCGCAGGTTAGGGGTTGATGTGTGATCGAGGGAAAGACCGGGAGGGGATAGACTCAGAACGGCTCGTTATCAATCGGCAGGGAGGGCATGTGGTGCCGGATACGGTGAGCCTGCGGTACTTTCTGGTGCTGGCGCAGGAGTTGAACTTCACCCGCGCGGCCGCACGGATCGGGATCGCGCAGCCCGCACTCAGTGCCCGAATGCGCCGATTGGAGGCGGAACTCGGAACTGCCCTGCTGGTTCGTAACACGCGTAGCGTCGTATTGACCACGGCCGGTGCGGCTTTGGCGGAGTCCGCGCCGCCAGCGCTGGCGGCGCTGGACCGGGCATGGGACACCGCCCGGAATGCGGGGGCCGGTGAACTGGGCACGCTGCGCATCGGATACAGCCTCAGCACGGGGGCCGAGACGGCACCGGCCCTGGTGGACAGGCTCCTTCGCAGCAGCCCGGGACTCCAGGTCAGCACGGTCCCGATGGCGACACCGGAGATCTCCCCTGCGGTCGCCGACGGCCGCATCGATGCGGGGATCACCCGCGGCGAACAGCCGGGTCGTGGCGTGCGCCGGTTCCTGCTGCGGCGTGTGCGCGTCGGGGTCCAATTGGCACAGCATCATCCGCTGGCCGAACACCCGGAGATCGAGATCGCCGACGCCGCCGCGTATCCGCTGCGACTCCCCGACCGTACGGCCAACCCCGTGATCCACGATCAGCTGTCCGCACTGTTCCGAGAGATCCGGCCAAAGCCCAGATTCCACACGCCCGCAGTCTCTTTCGACCTGTCTCAGCGCGACCTACGCGACGGGCTCACCCTCGCCCCGGCCGGAGAAGCCGCGGTCACGGCGCAACCGGCCGGTCTCACCTGGCGACCGCTGCGGGGCGCGCCCAGCCTGACGATCCACCTGGTCCTCCCCCGCGAGCAGTCACCACTACACCGCCGCATCCGTGCCGTCGCCAAAACCCTGGCGCACGAGCTGCACTGGCTGCCGGACTGACGCGCAGGATCCATGCTGGGCCGGTCGAGGGCCCCGGGCGACAACTGCGGCCGGCACAGCCGCCACACGCGCAGCAAACCCCCCGATCAGGTTCTGGGAAGTCGCCGCCGTCTACACCGACGCCCACCACCAAGACATCCTCGCCCGCGCCGCCCGCGACCGCGGGTTGTATCGAGACGCCTCCACCTGCACCCGCTGTTTCCTGACGACCCGCAACCCACCGTCTGGACCACCCTTATCAACCCCCTCACCGACCCTTTCTGGGTGGCCGAGCTACTGGGCAAGTTGCGGCAGGTCGAGGCGCGCAAACCGGCGCAGGCGCTGCTGGACCGCGACCCCGTTACCACCGTCACCCTCGACAACCCGCATGGGGCGGCCATGGCTGCTGCGGGCTGGGCCGTTGGGCCCTTCCGGATCGGTTCCGCGAAACGGGACGCCGGGCATTGCCTCTCGTGAATGATAGTTTCAAAGCGATATGCGCGGGTGTCTCTGTGTTCAGCAGCCAGCACAGCACCGCTGGTCGGCGATCCCGTCGTGCGCGGCATCGCGTCCGAATGGGGTGGGGCAGAACGAGGATGAGCATGACAGACACGGCGACACCCGCCCGCACCACATCGAAGCAGGCTGTCACGGCCGCGGACCAGGTCGAGTTGCGCCAGCTACTGGCCGGATTGACAGCCGTGCGCGACGGCGATTTCGGCACCCGGTTGCCGACGGACGCCGACGGGTTGCTCGGCGAGATCGCGACGGTCTTCAACGGCATGGTGGACCAGCTGTCGCTGTTCACCTCAGAGGTCACCCGGGTCGCGCGCGAGGTCGGCACGGACGGGCGGCTGGGTGGTCAAGCCGAGGTGCCCGGCGTGTCCGGCACCTGGAAGGACCTCACCGACTCGGTGAACGCGATGGCGGGCAACCTCACCAGCCAGGTGCGCGACATCGCCCAGGTCGCGACCGCCGTGGCGCGGGGCGACCTGTCCCAGAAGATCGACGTGGACGCACGCGGTGAGATCCTCGAGCTGAAGAACACGGTCAATACGATGGTGGACCAGCTGTCCGCGTTCGCGGACGAGGTCACCCGCGTCGCGCGCGAAGTCGGTTCGGAGGGCCGGCTCGGCGGTCAGGCGGAGGTGCCCGGCGTCGGTGGCGTGTGGCGCGACCTCACAGCTTCGGTGAACTTCATGGCGGGCAACCTGACCGACCAGGTCCGCAACATCGCGCAGGTGACGACCGCGGTGGCGCGAGGCGACTTGAGCCAGAAGATCACAGTGAGCGCCCGTGGCGAGATCCTGGAGCTGAAGAACACCATCAACACGATGGTCGATCAGCTGTCGTCCTTCGCCGACGAGGTCACGCGAGTATCGCGCGAGGTGGGCACCGAGGGCATCCTCGGTGGCCAGGCGGATGTGAAGGGCGTCTCCGGCACCTGGCGCGACCTCACCGACTCGGTGAATTTCATGGCGGGCAACCTGACCGCGCAGGTGCGTTCGATCGCTCAGGTGGCAACCGCGGTGGCGCAGGGTGATCTGTCTCAAAAGATCAGAGTGGACGCCCGTGGCGAGATCCTGGAGCTGAAGAACACCATCAACACGATGGTCGATCAGCTCTCGGCGTTCGCCGACGAGGTCACCCGCGTCGCCCGCGAGGTCGGCACCGAGGGCAGGCTGGGCGGGCAGGCGGACGTGAAGGGCGTCTCCGGCACCTGGAAGGACCTCACCGAGTCGGTCAACGTCATGGCCGACAACCTCACCGCGCAGGTGCGTTCGATCGCCCAGGTCACCACCGCGGTGGCCCGTGGCGATCTGAGTCAGAAGATCAGGGTGGACGCCCGCGGCGAGATCCTGGAGCTGAAAGAGACCATCAACACGATGGTCGATCAGCTCTCGGCGTTCGCCGACGAGGTCACCCGCGTGGCCCGCGAGGTCGGCACCGAGGGCAATCTCGGTGGCCAGGCGACGGTGCGGGGCGTGTCGGGCACGTGGAAGGACCTGACCGACAACGTCAATGTGATGGCGTCGAACCTGACCGGCCAGGTGCGTTCGATCGCTCAGGTCGCCACGGCGGTGGCGCGCGGTGATCTGAGTCAGAAGATCACCGTGGAGGCGAAGGGCGAGGTCGCGGCGCTCGCCGGGGTGATCAACACGATGGTCGACACGCTGTCCGCGTTCGCCGACGAGGTCACTCGCGTCGCCCGCGAGGTCGGCACCGAGGGCATGCTCGGCGGCCAGGCACGCGTGCCGAATGTGGCGGGCACGTGGAAGGACTTGACCGACAACGTCAACTCCATGGCGAACAATCTGACCAACCAGGTCCGCAACATCGCCCAGGTCACCACCGCGGTCGCGCAGGGCGATCTGACCCGCAAGATCGACGTGGACGCGCGCGGCGAGATCCTCGAGTTGAAGACCACGATCAACACGATGGTCGACCAGCTGTCCGCGTTCGCGGCCGAGGTCACCCGCGTCGCCCGCGAGGTGGGATCGGAGGGGCGGCTGGGCGGCCAGGCCGAGGTCGAGGGCGTCTCGGGCACATGGAAACGGCTGACCGAGAACGTCAACGGGCTGGCGGGCAACCTGACCCGCCAGGTCCGCGCCATCGCCGCCGTCACCAGCGCCGTGGCCGAGGGCGACCTGACCCGCTCCATCACCGTGGAGGCCTCCGGTGAGGTCGCGGAGTTGAAGGACAACATCAACGCGATGGTGGAGTCGCTGCGCTTGACCACCAAGGCCAACCAGGATCAGGACTGGCTGAAGACCAATCTCGCTCGTATCTCCGGTCTCATGCAGGGCCAACGCGACCTGCACGTGGTGGCCGGGTTGATCATGGACGAGCTGGCGCCGTTGGTTTCCGCGCAGTTCGGCGCGTTCTACCTCGCCGGCGACAGCGACGAGCGGCCGGAGCTGCGGCTGATCAGCTCCTATGGCAGCCCGGAGAAACCGGGCAGCCCGTCGAGGTTCGCCTTCGGCCAGTCCCTGGTAGGCCAGGCCGCACGCAGTCGCCGCATGATCGCGGTGGAGAATGTGCCCGGCGACTACGTCACCATCTCCTCCGGGCTCGGGCAGACCGCGCCGGTCAACCTGCTCATGTTGCCGCTCGTGGTGGAGGAACAGGTCCTCGGCGTGATCGAGCTGGCTTCCGTGCACCGCTTCACCCGCATCCACCGGGATTTCCTCGACCAGCTGATGGAAACGGTCGGCGTCAACGTCAACACGATCATCGCCAACGCCCGCACCGACGAGCTACTGGTCGAATCCCAGCGCCTGACCACCGAGCTGCAAGCCCGTTCCGAGGAATTGCAAGTGCAGCAGGAGGAACTGCAGCGATCCAACGCCGAGCTGGAGGACAAGGCGGAACTGCTGGCCATGCAGAACCGCGACATCGAAGCCAAGAACCTTCAGATCGAGCAGGCTCGGCAGGAACTCGAGACCCGGGCTCAAGAACTCGCGCTCGCGTCGAAGTACAAATCGGAATTCTTGGCCAACATGAGCCACGAGCTGCGCACCCCGCTCAATAGTCTGCTCATCCTCGCCCAGCTGCTGGCCCAGAACCCGAGCCGCAATCTCACGCCCAAGCAGGTGGAGTACGCGGGCATCATCCACTCGGCGGGCTCGGATCTGCTCCAGCTGATCAACGACATCCTCGACCTGTCCAAGGTGGAGGCGGGCAAGATGGACCTCACGCCCGAACGCGTGTCGTTGCGTCAGTTGCTGGACTACTTCGAGGCCACCTTCGGGCCGATGACCACCCAGAAGAGTCTGCGCTTCCGCGTCACGACCGCACCCGGCCTGCCGTCGGACCTGCTCACCGACGACTCGCGGCTGCGGCAGGTGCTGCGGAACCTGCTGTCGAACGCGGTCAAGTTCACCGAGACCGGGTCGGTACAGCTGCGGATAGAACCGGCGGAGGCGAGCGAGTTGCCCGCCGCAGTGCGCCAGCACGGCCCGGCCGTCGCGTTCCGGGTGATCGACACCGGGATCGGCATCGCCGAACACCAGCTCGAGTCGATCTTCGGCGCCTTCCAGCAGGCCGACGGCACCACCAGCCGCAAGTACGGCGGCACCGGCCTGGGTCTGTCTATCAGCCGGGAGATCGCCTACCTGCTCGGCGGCGCCATCAGCGCCGAAAGCACACTGGGCGAGGGCAGCACGTTCACCCTCTACCTCCCGGTCGCGCGGCCGGACTTCCAGGAGGCGCCGCCTCGCGAGCGGGACGACACACAGCAGGCCGACAATCGGCCGGAGCGCACCCCTGCTCCCGCTACGCCTCAACAGCACCGCAGGCTCCTGGTCGTCGAGGAGCGCCCGCAAGGCCTGCTGTCGCTGGTCGCGCAAAGCGCTGTCGCCGAACTGGCCGACAGCAATGACCCGCGTGGTCCGGTCCAGGTGGTCACTACGGTCGGGGTGGAAGAGGCGGTGGCGGCGATGGCCGCCGAAGCGTTCCATTGCGTCGTGCTCGAGCTGGACATGCCCGACGGCGCCGCGCTGCGGTTCCTGGAGACGATGGACGGGGACGTCGCATTGAGAAGCGTCCCGGTACTGGTCCACAACCGCCGGCTCGACGCCGAGCAGGAACGCATGCTGCAACATCGCGCCACGAGCCAGCCGCTGGAGCTGCTGTCCAGCCTGGACGATCTGCGGGAGCGGATCGCGCTGCACGTCACCGCCGAGGCACCCGGCGACATGCTGCCCTTGGTCCGTCGCGAAGACACATCCGCCCCGGCGCCACAGCGGCCGGACGGCAAGCTCGCCGGCCGCACGGTGCTCATCATCGATGACGACGCCCGCAACCTCTTCGCGCTCAGCAGCATTCTCGAACTGCACGGCATGAGCGTTCTGCACGCGGAAGACGGGCGCGAGGGCATCGACAAGCTCATCGCCCACCCGGAGACGGACCTGGTCCTGATGGACGTGATGATGCCCGAGATGGACGGCTATACCGCGACGGCGACGATCCGCGAGATGCCACGGTACGAGAGCCTGCCGATCATCGCCGTGACAGCCAAGGCGATGCTGGGCGACCGCGAGAAGAGCCTCGCCGCCGGCGCCAACGACTACGTCACCAAACCGGTCGACGCGGACGCCTTGATCGCGTGCATCCAGCACTGGCTGGGTGCCTGATGACCGATCTGGACAGCCCCGGCACCGAGGCCGACGCGACAGGCGGCCCTCACTCACCCGTGGGCCCCGCGGTCCACCGCCTCGCGGCCACCGTGGAGCGGCTGCGTGCGCAAATCCAACAGGCCCAGGCCACCGCCGACGGACGCGCGCTGATCGAGATGGCCAAGGGCGTTCTCGTCGAACGGCTGCACTGCGGGCCCGCGCAGGCGGCACGGCAGCTCGACGCCCTGGCCGAGGGAGCGGGCATCACACCGCTCGAGTTGGCCGCCGAACTGGTCGACCAGTCGGCCCAGGACAAGGTCAGCGCGGTGGTGGGCGAGTTCTTGCTGCGCGCCGCCTTACCGGGAGAGCCATCCGCGGCTGTGCGCTTGCGTACGGCCGAAAGCGGGCTGCTGGCAGCCGGTGACAGTCAACGTGTCGCGGAGTCGGTGCTGGAGCACGCTCTGACGCCGCTGGGCGCCACCGCCGTGGCGATCTGGTCCGCGGGCGCCGACGCGTCGCTGACCCTGTCCGGTTTCGCCGGCATCGGCCCCCACGAGGCCGAGCGCTGGCGATACGTGCCGCCCGGTGTGGTAACTCCGGCCCGGCAGGCGCTGATGGAGCGCAACCCGGTGTGGATAGATGACCTGAGCCGGGCCGGGCCGCCGTCCATCGGTGACCGCGAGGGCGGCCGGGCGGCGATTCCGGCGGCCGCGGGGGGCAAGCTGCTCGGCGTACTCGAGGTGTGCTGGCCGCAACCGCTCGAACCGCAGCCGCCCCAAGTGCACCGGCAGTTGGAGGCACTGGCCGAGCTGTGCGCACACACTTTGGAGTCGGACCTCGCCGCTGTGCGGGCGCCGGACCGCCCCGGTGTCGCGGATCTCGTGCGACTCGCGGACGGCCTTTTCGACCCGGCGCTCGTGCTGCTGCCCCACCTCGGCGACGACGGCGCGCTCGCCGACTTCCGCATCCACCACGTCAACGGCTGCTTCGTCGACCCGGCCGGGCGTCCGCGCGGCCTGGTCAACGGCGCGTTGCTGCTCGAGGCGTACCCCATGGCGGCGAGTGACGGGCAGCTGTTCGAGCGGATCGAGCACGTCTTCGCCACCGGCGAGACCTACCGTACCGACCGGATGACGCTGACCGAACTGGTCGGACAGGTACCGCTGACCGTCTCGACCGCCCTCAGCATCAGCCGCCACGGCGACACCGTGCTCATGGTCTGGCGGGTGGAGGACGAGACGGCGCGGCTGGCGGCGTTGCTGCAGCACGCACAGCGCCTCGGCCGCGTCGGCGGGTTCGAAGAGAACGCCGCAAGCGGCGAGATCACCTGGAGCAGTCAACTTTTCGCTCTCTACGGGCTCGCGCCCACCGCGGAGCCGATCCCGCTCGCGCAACTGCCGGGGCACGTCCACGACGACGACGCGAATGCCGTCGACCGGTTCCTGCGGACCTTGCTGCGCTACCGCCGCTCGGCTTCCACGGCCTTCCGCTTGATCCGGCCGGACGGCGTGACCCGGCACATCCGGATCGTCGCCGAACCGGTCCTGGAGGCAGGTCACCTGGCCGCCATCCGCGGCGCCTATCAGGACATCTCCGCGCAGCACTGGACCGAGGTCGCGCTGTCCGCGACACGCGACCGGCTGGCGCACAGCGAGCAGCACGCCGCCGAACAGAGCCAGCTGGCACGGCAGCTCCAGCAGGCGATCATGCCGGACGCGCAGCCGTCCATCGAGGCGTTCGGTCTGCGCATAGCGGTGCGATACCGGCCCGCCGAGCAGGAATACACCGTCGGCGGAGACTGGTACGACGCGGTCGTGCTGCCTTCCAAGCAGATCATGGTGTCTGTCGGCGACATCACCGGCCACGGCGTCAAGGCAGCCACCGGCATGGTGGTGCTGCGCAATGCCCTGCGTGGCCTCGCCGCCACGGGCGCGGGTCCGGGGCAGATGCTGACGTGGCTGAACCTGGTGGCCCACCACCTGACCGACAACATCTTCGCCACCGCCATCTGCGGGCTCTACGACCCACAGACCCGCGTCCTGCGCTGGGCCCGCGCGGGCCACCTGCCGCCGGTGCTGGTGCGCGCAGGCCAGGCGTCCAGCTTGCCCCTGCTCCAAGGGATGCTCCTCGGCGCTGTGGCGGAGACGACGTTCGAGGAAGCCGAACTGCAACTGGAGCCGGACGACACTCTCCTGCTCTACACCGATGGGCTGATCGAGCGCCGAGACCGGCTGCTGGACGACTGCATCGAACGGTTGCTCGTGAGGTCGGCACAGCTCAGCGGAACCCTGGACGACCGTCTGGACGAATTGCTCGACGGCAGCGATGCCGACACCGACGACGACACGTGCGTGGTGGGTATTCAAGTGGGGCCGGGTCAAGACTCCCCCGGCAGCTGAGACCGGCCGACCGAAGACGCGGGTGTCAGTCCGGTACGAAGTCGGCACCCGGCGACGGTGGAAAGTTCTGCCTGCGAGACCTTTGGCGAGGCCGAAAGTGCAGCGAACTCGTCACGGGCGGGTCCGCCGACAGCCCTTGCGCGCTCCGGCTCGCAGAGCGGCTGGGGCGTCGGCGCGCCGCAAGGTGCAGGTGCGCACGGACGGTGCCGCCGGGGCAGAGCGCAGTGCTAAGGCGAATCGCGATCCAAGCCGAAGTGGAGCTGGATGGTGGTTCCGTGCGGGGTGGTGTGGATTCGGACGAGATCGGTGAGCTGGTTGACCAGTAGCAGCCCGCGGCCGCCTGGGCGATAGGACTGTGCGGGCAGGCGGCCCGCGAGGCGATTCGTGATGTGTCCTTGATCGCTGATCTGGTAGCGGATCTGGTTCTGCTCGGCCCACATCGTGAGCCTGCCGTGCCCACCGCCGTGGACGACCGAGTTGGTGGTGGTCTCCCCGATCACCAGTTCGAGATCGATCTCCCGATGCTCGGACATGCCGGCGTCGCGGGCGTAATCGACGGCCAGGCGCCGGATGTGGGGCAGCGACGTCGCGTCGAAGGCGACGGTTGCGGAGGTCGCGGGCGGGGAGGGCAGTTCTCTGTTGTAGAAGTCGACGATGTGGTCGGGGTTGTAGGCGCTGCTCGTTCGCCGGCCCGCGTGGTCGATGAGCACGGGGTGGGTAGCGTGCGCGTCGTTCAAGACCTGGGTCGAAAGACGCTCGGTGTCATATGGACACAGGATGCTCACTTCCCGCCCGGTGAATGCCGCGTTGATCAGAGCCTCGTGTTGAACGCAGGCCGGGTACTCGAGCGACGAGCGTCCGGCCCAGATCGGTTCGCCGATGATTCGCACGCGTCCGGAGGGGTACTTGTCGGCGAAGGCGCGAAGCACGCCGGGAATAATGCGGCCCGGGTTGCGGCCTTCGACAGTCATGTCCATCAGCTGGACCGAGGCGGCGTCGGAGCCCAGTGCAGTGCGCAGATGCGACAGATTGGGACCGGGGACCGCCACCGCGACCGGTTCGCCGTTCTCGAGTCCTTGGCGGATGAAGCCGAGGGTGCCCGCGAGGTATTCCGCCGTGTCGCGGTAGAACAGCGCGGGGTGCACGAATGGGTCGGTGGAGTCGGAAGTGGCCGACGCAACGCCAGGCAAGCTCATGTGTGCACTACCTCGATCGTCTGTAGGGAGGGCCAGAACACCGCGAGTACCCGAAGCATCATCGCCGGGGCCGATGTACCACGATTCGTCGAACCTCCGAGGATTGGGTGGCGGCTTCTACCAAAATCGAGGTTCCGTAAGTGTCGATGAACGTAAGGCCGGACAGGTCCAAGTGGACATCGTGGTCCCTGGCGGTCAGTTCCGAGACAGCCTCGCGCCAGGTTTCGCGGGTGGTGAAGTCGACCGAGCCTGCGCATCGCAGGCCAGGGAGACTGCTGATCCGAGACGTCCGCAGCGTCGAGGGACCCGGGGCAGCCCGACTGAGCCGGAGCGCGGGATCCACTGGCTCACCGACCTTCCATCGGCCATCACGAACACAACGTGCAGGATCTTACGCTTGCGTGCGCAGCCGCCGGTCGCGGGCTCGAGTGCAGGAAGTGCTTCTCGTGGGTGGTCACAGGCCGGATGCCCGCTCGGCCGCGTCGTGACATGTTGTCCCGCACGATCATCGAGGGAACGGCCGCCGCCGGCTACGAGGCCGTGCGGGGAGGCGTTCGCCGCCGATTTCACAGAGTAGGGCCGAGGGCGACATTCCGGCATTCGGCCTGTGTGTGCCACACCTCTGTTGAGTCATACCCGCGGTCGGTATCGGGCCGGGGCGCAACCGATGTGGCAGCGTGTTCGTCGCGTCCGTTTCAGTGCGGTGTTCCGGGTTTGGTGCAGGTGAATTGCATGACGTCGATGTGGCCGCGGCGGGCGTAGTCGGCGCATCCGGTCAGGTACCGGGTATATGCGTTGTAGATGCCAGGTCCGGCGAGCTCGATGGCGCGGTCGCGGTGTTCGTGTAGGGCATCCGCCCAGTGGTCGAGGGTGGTGGCGTAGTGCGGTCCCATCGCCTGGATGCCGGTGACGGTGAAGCCGGCGTCTTCGGCGTACGCGGTGACGCCCTTGGGGTCGCGGCCGGTCGGGGCCGGTAGCGGGCCACCGGCGAAGATCGTGCCGGTGAGGAACTGCATGAACGCGTCATCGATGCCGGTGTGCTCGATATCGTGGGCGCGCCGCTCGTCTCGGTGGTAGCCGACGATGGTTTGCAGCAGCAGCACACCCCCGGCGGGCAGGGCGCGGTGGGCGAACTGGAAGAACTCGCCATAGCTGTCTTGGTGGAAGTGTTCGAAGGCGTCGATGCACACGATGCGGTCGGCGTGGCCGTCGAATGCTTCCCAGCCCTGCAGCCATACCCGGCCGCACGGATGTCCGCGCGCGAGCCGGTCGACGAGCTGGTCGCGCACGTACCGGTATTGGCTGCGGCTGACGGTCAACCCGATCGTGTTCACCTGGTGGGTGTCCATGGCGCGCAGCAGGGCTGATCCCCACCCGCAACCGACATCGAGCAGGGTCATCCCGGGTCGCAGGTCGCATTTGCCCAAAGCGAGGTCGATCTTGTTCAGTTGGGCTTGTTCGAGTGTTTCCTCAGGGTGGTTCCAGAACGCGCAACTATAGGTGCGGGTCGGATCCAGGAACAGGAAGAAGAACTCGTCCCACGGATCGCGGCCGGGCTCGCCGTGGGGATCGACCTCGCGGGAGGAGATGTGGCCGGTCATGAGTTCGGCTCTTTCTCACAAGCCAGTAATTGCTGTTCACAGGTGACGGCCGAGGTCAACTCGCGCCCGCGCGCGGCTATCGCCGCGTTCGGTGTCCGCTGCCCTCGCCCGCCGCGGTCGTCAAGCCTGCACGCTGACCATTACGCTACCGCTGCCAGCGGCGGGTGGGCACCACGAATTCTGTGCTGGCCGGAGGTGATCATCCCGGCCGAGGTCCGGCGTCGGCGACGTGGCGGCAACCTCCTGGCCAGCAGTGTCGTCAGCTCGACTCACAGGGCGCCGTGCAGCGTCGCCAGCGTGTCGCTGTCACGAGTTCCGTCCCGGACGGATGCTCTGCACCCGGTCCCGACGGACACACCGACGCGAACAGCGGTCACGCCGACGCAGCGGCTCAGAGTCAACGGCCATGGGAGGTAGGCATGGCAAGGGCAACCACAGAGCCTGGCGTCGAACTGGTGTTGCTGTGCGTGGTGATAATGGCCCTGGCAGCTGCGTGGTATCGGGTGGCGCGGTTGGGGTCGGCGCCGGTGGTTCCGCGCGCCGCGAGACGGGGCGCGGCACAACTCGGAATCGTCGCGCTGGTCCTGGCCGCGGCGCTGGTACAGCTCTGGTCCGCCGTGCTCGTCCCGGCCGTCATGTTCGCCGCCGCGGTGGCGACCGCCGCGCAGCGGTAACGGCGGATCCCGCTTCACCGTAAGCAGCAAGCATGGCGCCGGGCGATGGGCTCGTAGCGGCGTGTGCCCGACGGCAGTAGTGGGCTGTTGTGATCGGGAGCGGTATCCGTTCGAGTGGTCCGCTGTTTTCGCCCTCATGAGAGTGGGTGACCACCGTTCATCGACCGGGCGTCCGCGACGAACTAGAAGCTCGAGTTCTCTGATGCCCATGCCCCGAGCCGAAGATCAACGCCGCCCGGGAGTGCCGGACTGGCGGCGCACCTGCCGCCTGGAGCGCGAACCCGACCGACAATCGCGACTCGGCCGCATGGGCCGGCCCGCCGGGGACCGATCATTCGCCGGAGGTTGGCCCCGGGTCAGCGGCGGCTTGGTCATCCGCTGCGGCCACTGCGTGGGCGATGTGGGTGGTGCGGCCTGCGTGGGCTTCGGCGCGCAGGCGCGCGGACATGTGCGGGTAGTGCAGTTCGAAGGCCGGGCGTTCGGAGCGGATGCGGGGTAGTTCGTAGAAATTGTGGCGCGGGGGTGGCGAGGTGGTCGCCCATTCCAGCGAGTTGCCTTGGCCCCAGGGATCGTCCACGGTCACCACTTCGCCGTAGCGGTAGCTTTTGAAGACGTTCCACACGAATGTGACCATGGAGACGCCGAGCAGGAAAGACCCGATGCTGGAAATGGTGTTCAGCAGGGTGAACCCGTCGGTCGGGAGATAGTCGGCATAGCGGCGCGGCATGCCCTCGTTGCCGAGCCAGTGCTGGATCAAAAAGGTGGTATGGAAGCCGATCAGCGTGGTCCAGAAGTGGATCCTGCCCAATCGTTCGTCCAGGAAGCGTCCGATGAGCTTGGGGAACCAGAAGTAGATGCCGGCGAAGGTGGCGAACACGATCGTGCCGAACAACACGTAATGGAAATGGGCGACGACGAAATAGGTGTCGGTGACATGCCAGTCCAGCGGAGGGCTGGCGAGGATGACACCCGACAGGCCGCCGAGCAGGAAGGTGACGATGAATCCGACGGAGAACAGCATCGGTGTCTCGAAGGTCAATTGACCGCGCCACATCGTGCCGATCCAGTTGAAGAATTTCACGCCGGTGGGCACCGCGATGAGGAATGTCATCAGCGAGAAGAACGGCAGCAGCACCGCGCCGGTGGCGTACATGTGGTGCGCCCACACCGCGACCGAAAGAGCTCCGATGGCGAGCGTGGCGTAGACCAGGGCGGTGTAGCCGAAGATGGGCTTGCGGCTGAACACCGGGATCACCTCGGTGACGATGCCGAAGAACGGCAGCGCGATGATGTAGACCTCGGGATGACCGAAGAACCAGAACAGGTGCTGCCACAGAATCGAGCCGCCGGTGGCGGGGTCGTAGATGTGCGCGCCGAGATGCCGGTCGTAAGCCATGGCCATCAGCGCCGCGGTGAGGATCGGGAAGGCCAGCAGCACCAGGATGCTGGTGACCAGGATGTTCCAGGTGAAGATGGGCATCCGGAACATGGTCATTCCCGGTGCGCGCAGGCAGATCACCGTGGTGGTCATGTTCACCGCGCCCAGAATGGTGCCCAGGCCGGAGACGGCCAAGCCCATGATCCACAGGTCCGCGCCGACGCCGGGCGAGTGCTCGGCCAGACTCAGCGGGGTGTAGGCGGTCCAGCCGAAGTCGGCGGCGCCACCGGGGGTGAGGAATCCCGCGGTGGCGATCGTCGCGCCGAACAGATACAGCCAGTAGCTGAGGGCGTTGAGCCTGGGGAAGGCGACATCCGGTGCGCCTATCTGCAACGGCAGGATCGCATTGGCGAAGCCGAAGACCACGGGGGTCGCATAGAACAGCAGCATAATGGTGCCGTGCATGGTGAACAACTGGTTGTACTGTTCCGGCGAAAGGAATTGCA
Organism: Nocardia sp. NPDC004260; assembly: GCF_053603155.1. Taxonomy (NCBI): domain Bacteria; kingdom Bacillati; phylum Actinomycetota; class Actinomycetes; order Mycobacteriales; family Nocardiaceae; genus Nocardia; species Nocardia sp. NPDC004260. The sequence continues at coordinate 15,591 of NZ_JBSGEZ010000100.1, forward strand.
GGCCGGGTCTGGCGAGTTCGCCGCGCATCAGCAGCGCCATCAGACCGCCGATGAGGAAGAATCCCGTCGCGGAGGTCAGATAAAGGATCCCGAGCACCTTCGGGTCCGTGGTCGTGACCATTTTCCACACGAACGAGCCTTTCGGCCCCCCTCGCGCTGGATACGGTCGCGTCACTACGACAGGTGAGACCTCACGCGCCATGGCGGCCATGATGCACCTTCTTCCACATCGAACGTGTCTCCAGGCGCCCACGCCATACGATGGCGAACTTCGTCATCACATCTGCGTGGAAGCCTTCGGCTGCGGACGTGACCACGCCATCAGCCAGCCTAGTTCCATCGCGGCGTCGAGCAGATATGTCTTTGGAATGTCGCCTTTGGGGCATATTTCAAATCGATTCGCCAGCAGTCACACCACAGTGACCATTCCGACGTGGCGCACATGTACCACCCCTGCTGGTGAAAAGGTGGCGAGGATTTGGGCAACGCCGTTGCCTGCGAGACGCCCCACGACGGTGTATGCCTGCCAACGATCGTTCTTGGGACCGAAGACGGCGGTAGACGGCGACCGAGAAGGGAAGGATGCTTCGTCCTCGATGCGGTGAACCATGGCCAGCGGCTTCCCTCCGAAATTCGCGGCAAGGAAAGTTGCCGCCCTACCACCAGAGACAACGATTGGCAAACAAGCCGTGCTCGGAACGCGGGAGGTGGCGGCACCGGACCTGCGCGAATCCGAGAAGCGGCAGGAGTGGGCGCGTGATTGAAGATCCACGCGGGTGGGTAGCCGGGAGTCGAACACATGTTCTGTCGAGTGTGAGGAGCGGCGATGGTGCAACCGAAGCCGGAGAAGGATCCGGATCAGTGGACCACGGGCGACGAGCCGATGACCGGCCCGCAGGAGTCCTATCTGCACACCCTGGCCCAGGAGGCGGGGGTGGAGGTGTCGGGGCGGCTGACCAAGGCGGAGGCTTCGCAATTGATCGATGAATTGCAGCAGCGCACCGGCCGAGGCGCGTGACGAGAAATCGCTCAGCGCCGGCCGCGCCGGGCGAGCGCTCGGAGCCCGCGCAGTGCGAACACACCGGCGGCCACCCACGGTCCGGCGACGATGATCGGGTCCATCCACTGATGGGCCCGATCGATCCGGGTGCCCTGCGCGCGAGATCGCAATCCGTGATGGGTGAACTCGGCCTTCACCCCCGTCTCGGTGATCGGATTGTCGGGCCGCAGGGTGGCGAACGAGCGCGCGTGGTTCTCCCAGGCGTCGACGCGGTCACCGAAAATCAGCAGCAGCCAGTGCGCGGCCCTGCCTTCGCTGTAGCGCTCGTAGGCACGGCGACGGATCCGGCCCGACAGCCCACGCAGCGGTGCCGAGGTGCCGAAGACCGGAGTGAGGGCCGCGTGTTCGATCGAGCGTTCACGGAGCGTTGTCTCCCGCTGGCGTTCCGGCAGGTCCCAATGCGCGCCGGTCTCCTCCGGGCGGAATTTCCGTCCGGACGGGCGGTCTGCCGGGTCGAGGTCGACGCCCCAGCCCGGAATGCGCGCACGCAGTTCCTCGGCACTGGGCACGGGCGGATGCTCTTTGGTATAGGTCATTTCGACTGCTCCTTCACGCCGTGTCGGGCACCACGATCGGCTTGATGCAACCGTCGAGTTTGGCCGAGAAGATGTGGTATCCCTCGGCGATGTGCTCGAGCGGGATGCGATGGGTGATGATTTCCTTCGGTTTCAGATAGCCGTTGCGGATGTGCGAGAACAGCCGCGGCCATTGACGTTTCACCGGGCACTGGTTGGTGTTGATGGTCAGCCCTTTGTTCATTGCGTCGCCGAACTTCACTGCGCTGAACAACGGCCCGTAGGCGCCCATCACCGAAATCGTGCCGCCCTTGCGCACCGAATCGATGGCCCAGTTCAACGCGACCGGAGAGCCGCCTTGCAATTTGAACTTCGCCGAGGTCACGTGCATCAGCAGATTGCCGTCCGCTTCGGCGCCCACCGCATCGATCGCCACGTCCGCGCCGAGGTAGCCGGTCATGCGCTTCATCTCGACCACCACGTCACCGCAGTCGGCCATGTTCAACGTCTCGGCGTGCGCGAACTCCCGCGCCTTCTCCAGCCGGTAGTCGAGGTGGTCGACCACGATCACCCGGCCCGCGCCCATCAGCCACGCCGACTGCGCGGCGAACAGCCCCACCGGGCCCGCCCCGAACACCACCACGACATCGCCCTCGGCGATGTCGCCCAGCTGCGCGCCGAAGTAGCCGGTGGCCAGCGCGTCCGTGCACAGCAACGCGTCCTCGTCGTCGAGCCAGTCCGGGATCTGGGCCGGGCCGACATCGGCGAAGGGCACCCGCACGTACTCCGCCTGACCGCCGTCGTAACCGCCGCAGGTGTGGGAGTAGCCGTAGATACCGCCGACGGCCGTGGCATTGGGGTTGACGTTGTGGCAGTTGGAGTACAGGCCCCGCGCACAGAAGTAGCAGGATCCGCAATAGATGTTGAACGGCACCATCACCCGATCACCGGGCACGAGATTGCGTACCGACCCGCCGACCTGCTCGACGACACCGATGAACTCATGGCCGAACGTCATGCCGACGCGGGTGTCCGGCATCATCCCATGGTAGAGGTGTAGGTCCGAGCCGCAGATCGCGGCCCGCTGCACGCGCACGATCGCGTCGTTCGGATGCTCGATCGGCGGGATGTCCTTCTCCTCAACCCGCACCTTGTACGGGCCGCGATACACCATCGCTCTCATAGCTGCCTCCTCTGATCTCGCTGGCCATACCCGGGGCAGCGGCCGCGAAACACCGCCGCGCCAGGCCGGTGCTCGTTCCAGCCCACAGGGCGTCGGGAGGGAAACGCTCGGAATTCGGGCTGTCGAGGTGATGCGACACGGGTGTCGCGCCCGCCGTGCCGAGTCGGTGCGGATCCGGGTGCAGCAAGACTGATGGTGTGTCGCAGTTCGCGTCTCGCCGGGGCCGGCTCAGGTCAGGCCGGCGACTTCCTGAGCGATCCCGGCCAGGCGGGTCTGGGCAGCGGAGACGACGCCGTGGCGGTTCTTGTGGGCTTCCTCGTAGGCGACGATCGCGCGGATGTCGGCGGGGTCGGTGAGTTCCTTGACCGCGGCGACGGCTTGGGAGACGTTCAGCTCGTCGTAGTCACCGACCGGCAGCTCGTCCGGTTCCAAGACCCCGGTGCTGGTGCGGATCGACCGCAACGCATCAGCGGCGATGTCGGCGCCTTCGCGGCGGGTGACCTGCTCGGCGGTCTCCAGCGCGGCGTCGCGAGACGCCGAGAGCGTCTTGACGGCGACATCGCCCGCCCGTGCGCCTTGGGCCAGCAGTCCGCCGAGCGCGGGCGGGGTGGCGCGCACGGTGTCCAGCGCCCGATCCAGGCCCCGCGTCGACCACGCGACCGGAAGGTTGAACAGTTTCGCCGCGGTCCCGGCCGCCGCCTGCAACGGAGTGCGGCGCAGCGCGGCCGGCCCACCGAGGGCGTCTTCGGCCAGGACGGTGGTCAGCCAGTCCACCGTCGCCGAATGCGCGGTGATCAACCGATTCGCCAACGCCACCACCTCGGGCAGCTGTGCGGCGGTAGCGAGGGCTTTGATGTAGCGGGCGCGGTCGAGCAACTGATGTTCCAGCGCGAGGTCACCCAGCAGCGCCTCGTCGAACGGCTGGCCTTGTTCGGCCATCGCCTTGACCGCCGCGGCGGCGCGGCCCAGGAACGGTCCGATCATTTCCGGGAGACTGCCCAGGTCACGGATGGCCTCCTCGATCGCCTCCGCGCGAGCGCGCGCGTTGTCGGCGTTCTCCGACAATTCCCGGCGCACCGCCTCGGTGCGGGCCTGCGCGATGCGGGTCTCGGCCACCTGGAGCTCGCTGTTGGTCAACGACAGCACCGCGCGCAACTGCGCCAGCAAAGTCGTGGTGTCAAGTGTGCTCATGCGAATCTCGTCCCTCCGGTGTGTGACAACATCGGGTCGGCGCAAGGTGCACCACTCCCCCGACTACCCAGCCCTACCGATGAGTAACACGCATGTAGCAGACATCCCCGGCCGGCTCGGGTGCCGCGACGCGGCCGAGGGATATCCAGCTACCGCCTTCGATCTCACGAAGATCCACACGGCCGGCATAGCGGTCCGACCTGCTACCGCCCGCCGCGCCGATTCGCCGTGTGCCGGAAGGGAACGGGTCGAGAGTTCGGTTGCCGCTTTCGGCACCGGCCGACCGCCACCGATCGGAAACTCGGGCCTTCCACTTCGATCGGAAGCCACCTCCCTGCATGGGCGCAGTGCGGCGGCTGAAAGGTTCAGCTGTCGGCGTCCGGCGCGGGCGGGTTTCGCCGGGTGAGTTCGGCGTTGAGTTCGTGGGCTTGGGTGAGTTGGTCTTCCAGGACGATGATGCGGCAGGCCGCTTCCAGTGGTGTGCCGGCATCGACCAGGGCGCGGACCCGCGCGGCGATGCGCAATTGGGAGCGGGAGTAGCGGCGGTGCCCGCCC
>NZ_JBSGEZ010000101.1:0-19793 GCF_053603155.1 Nocardia sp. NPDC004260
CTCTGGCGACTTCGTCGCGGACGCGGCGGCCGCTCGGACGCGAGCCGGGCCGCGAACGGCGCATGCTCGGTCTCGCTTCGCTCGAAAGTCGTGGTCGAGGTGCGCTGGGCGCTCGGTGCTGGGATCAACCGACCCGTATGTTCGCCGCGGCCCGCCACCCGGCATGAAAACCGTCGACTGCCACGGCGTCTCGAGACCTGGGCTCGTAGCGGCCATCCGCGCCTACCGGCCGGCAGATGCGAGGGTGTCTCGGATGCTCGCTCAGGCGCAGGCGGGGCCTGCTCTGTCTCGCGTCGCTCGGAGACCGAAGTGATGCCGATCCGACCGGTCGAGACGATGCTCATCGAACCCGCACGGCCGACGGTCACCGTGACTCCGCGTGGAGGTGGCAGCTCGGATGACGGCGTCGCGGCAGCTCTATTACGCCTGCGATCCCCGCCGCGCGGCCTCGTGGGCGGGCGGGAACGAGCGGGGCGGCCACTGTCAGCCGCGCTGCTGGAGGCGTTCGACGTACTTGGCGATCACGTCGACTTCCAGGTTGACGGTGGTGCCGACGGTGGCGAAGCCGAGGTTGGTCAGGGAGAGCGTGGTGGGGATGAGGGAGACCTCGAACCAGTCGCCGCTGCCGGTCTCGGCGGGCTCATCGGAAACGCCGAGGCCGGAGACGGTGAGCGAGATGCCGTCCACGGTGATCGACCCCTTCTCCACGACGTAGCGGGCGATGTTCTCGGGCAGCGAGATCCGCACCACGTCCCAGTTGTCCGACGGAGTGCGCGAGAGCACGGTGCCGGTGCCATCGACGTGGCCTTGGACCAAGTGGCCGCCGAGCCTGCTGTTCAGCGCGGCGGCGCGCTCGAGATTCACCTTGGCGCCGACGTCCAGCTTGCCGATGCTGGAGCGATTGAGCGTCTCCGCCATGACGTCGACGGTGAACGAGTCGCCGCCGACCACCTCCACGACGGTCAGGCACACTCCGTTCACGGCGATCGAATCACCGTGCCCGGCATCGGAGGTCACCAGCTCGCCCTTGATCGTCAGCCGCGCGGCGTCGGTCAGCTGCTCGCTGGCGACGATCTCGCCGAGTTCCTCGACGATGCCTGTGAACATGTGCTGTGACTCCTGTCGCGTCGTTGTCTTCCGGTTGCGGAACAGCGCGGGACCGGGCCGCTATTCCCGCACCTCCTCAGCCTAGTGACGCGGGGTCGCCGTAGACAGCCGCGTTCCGTGCCCGCCGAGGGCGGACCGGGCGACGCGCCGGAACCGACCGCAGGGCGGGCCGAGGCGGGCGGAACCGGCCGGTCCCATCGAAAATGGAACGAAATATGTCCACACCCGCCGTGATCACCCCGACGGACGAGATATCCATGATTATTCTGCGGCATTTGACGTACCGCACGAATTAATTTACCCCGCAGAGAGATTGCGGATTCATTCTCGATACCCGAACGAAACACGGTTATAACGCAGATTTCGCGCTCGGACGACGCGGGAGGCGATATCGTTACGCGGCTGACTTCTCGCGTTCAACTTTCCCGACCATGCAGTCCGATGACACGCCCTACCAGGGAACATGCCCGACAAGCGGGAAGCCTGCCACACGATGTCCACTCCTCGAGAAAGCCGGAGAACACAGTGGAACAAATTGTGTCGAACGCAGCTGGAGGCGCAGTGTGACCACATTTCTCGATTCGACGCCGGAAGTTCGCTGCTCACGGTATCGGCGCGAATTCCAGCTGCCCGCATCGATGGATCCCGGTTCGCACCGCATTCTCCTGCACATCGGTGTCGACTACGGCGCCGTCACCATGCCCGCCGAACTCGGGGAGCAGGTGCTTCGGCAACTCGCTCGAGACGGTGTCGCCGGGCCGGTGGTCGACCATCCGCGAGCCAAGCACTGGACGTTCCTCACCGGCCCCGCCGGGCCGGACGCCGTCAGCCCGGCGGTCTCGGCCGAATTGTTCCGCCTCTACGCCGCGGTGGCCTGCACGGGCAGCCAAGTGGTGCTGCCCTCGCCGGACGACGAGCGCACCGGGTATCGCGTGTGGATCCGGTCACCCGAGGCAGGTGCCCGCCGCCCGCCGATCAGCGCGGTGATCGAGACGATCCGCGCGGTCGCCGCGCGTGGAACGCGGACCGGCTAACACCGTTCAGCGGACCCACGCCGAGGCCGCCTGTCTGCGCAGCTTCTCCACGGTGGCCCCGGGGTCGGCGGTGCTGTAGACCGCGGAACCGGCGACGAAGCAGTCCACACCCGCCTCCGCGGCCGCCTCGATGGTGTCGGCGTTGATCCCGCCGTCGATCTCGACCAGCAGCCGCAGCTCACCGGAATCGACCAGGTTGCGCACGACGCGCGCCTTCTGCAGCACCTCCGGAATGAACGACTGCCCGCCGAAGCCGGGTTCCACGCTCATCACCAGCAGGGTGTCGAATTCGCGCAGGATCTCCAGGTACGGCTCGATCGGCGTGCCAGGCTTCACCGAGAGCCCCGCCTTGGCGCCCGCGGCGCGGATGTCGCGGGCCACCGCGATCGGATCGTCGGTCGCCTCCGCGTGGAAAGTCACGTTGCGCGCGCCCGCCTCGGCGTACGGCGGCGCCCAGCGGCCCGGATTCTCGATCATCAGGTGGCAGTCGAGGGGGATCTCGGTCGCCTTCAGCAGGCTCTCCACCACCGGGAGGCCGATCGTGAGATTCGGCACGAAGTGCGCGTCCATCACGTCCACGTGCAGCCAGTCGGCGCCTGCGACGGCCGCCGCTTCGTCCGCGAGGTGCGCGAAGTCGGCGGACAGGATGGAGGGGGCGATCATCGGAGCGGCCGGACGCGGGTGAATCGGGTTGGACACAACGCCGGAGTCTAACGGTCCCCAGGGTTGTCCAGCACGGGAGTGGGTAGCCTGCATAGGGTGATCAATATTTCGGCGGAACAGGGGCTCTACAGCACCCCGGTGGAGATTCGGGTGGCGGCGTCGGTGACACAACTGCCCATCGTGCGTGGGCTCGCCGAAACACTCGTCCTACTCAGCGATTTCACACTGGACGAGGTGGCCGATATCCGGCTGGCCGTCGATGAGGTCTGCTCGACCCTGATCGCGGTCGCCGCCCCGGAATCGAGCCTGAACTGCCGTTTCACCGTCGGCGACACCGTGTTGCTGGTCCGGGTCGACGGCTTGGCGGAGAAGCCGGGGCTGCCCGACCAGCGCAGCTTCGGCTGGCACGTGCTGCGCACCCTCACCGACTCGGTGGAGGCGACCCAGGATTCGTTCGACGCGACGGTTTCCGGATATCCGACGACGGTCGAGTTCCGTCGGGTCCGGGGGAAGGCGTAGTGGCGGACGAAGACACCGTGTACGACTCCCAGCGCGACGACGACGCCGACACGCTGACCACCGAGGACGAGACCGATGCCGAGGAGACCCTGGAGGCGGCGGGCGCGGTTCCCGGTTACGACGATGTCGGATTGCTCTTCGAGCAGCTCGCGTCCAGTGAGGCGGGGACCACGCGGCACAGCGCGCTGCGCGCGGAGCTGATCAGCCGCTGCATTCCGCTCGCCGACCACATCGCCAGGAAGTTCAGCGGGCGCGGTGAGCCGTTCGACGACCTGACCCAGGTCGCGCGGGTGGGGTTGGTGCACGCGGTGGACCGTTTCGACGTCGAGCGCGGCTCCAACTTCCTGTCTTTCGCGGTGCCGACCATCATGGGTGAGGTCCGCCGGTATTTCCGCGACAACACCTGGGCGATGCGAGTGCCGCGGCGTGTCAAGGAGACTCACCTACGCATCGGCGCGGCGATCGACAGTCTCTCCCAGACTCTCGGCCGCTCGCCGACGGCGAAGGAGATCGCCGCCGAGCTCGACGTCGACCCGGACGAGGTGACCCAGGCGGTCATCGCGGGCAACGCCTACCAGCCCAGTTCGATCGACGCGGCGACGCTCGGCCGCGACACCGACGCCTCGCTCCTGGACACCCTCGGTGAGGAGGAGTCCCAGTTCGATCGGGTCGAGGAGTACGTCGCGATCCGTCCGCTGCTGGCCGGGTTGCCGGAGCGGGAACGGCGCATCCTCACCATGCGGTTCTTCGAATCGATGACCCAGACGCAGATCGCGCAGCAGATGGGCATTTCCCAGATGCACGTCTCGCGCATCCTCGCCAAGACCCTCGCCCGCTTGCGGGAGCAATCCAGCCGGGAATGACCGCGCTCAGCGCGGCTTGCGCAGCGCCGCCACGAACATGGCGTCGGTACCGTGCCGGTGCGGCCACAACTGTGCCCCCGGCCCGTCGCCGACATCGGTGACGCCGGGCAGCAGTTCGCGGGTGTCGAGCTGCTCGGCGCCGAGGCGGCGCACCGCATCGGCGACGATGGACACCGTCTCCGGCAGATGGGGCGAGCAGGTCGAGTACACCACGACCCCGCCGGGGCGCAGCAGATCCCATGCGGCGGTGAGCAATTCGCGCTGCAACACCACCAGATCCCGGACGTCCGCCGGGGTGCGCCGCCACCGCGCCTCAGGTCTGCGGCGCAGCGCTCCGAGGCCGGTGCAGGGGGCGTCGACCAGAATGCGGTCGTAGCCCGGGGTCAGTCCGCTGGCGCGGCCGTCGGCGACGTGCACGTCCACCGGCAGGTCGTGCACGGCTTTGCGGACCAGCTCGGCGCGGTGCGCGGCGGGCTCGACCGCGTCCACCCGGAAACCGTCGATCGCGGCGATCGCCCCCAGCAGCGCGGCCTTGCCGCCCGGTCCTGCGCACAGGTCGAGCCAGCGACCGGTGTCCGGACCGTCGAGCGTGGCCCTGGTCAACGCCAGGGCCACCAGCTGGCTGCCTTCGTCCTGCACTGCCGCCATGCCCTCGCGGACCGGCTCCAGCTTGCCGGGATCGCCGCCGTCCAGATAGACCGCGTACGGCGACCAGCGGCCCTCCTCGCCGCCGGTGACCAGCGCGAGTTCCTCCGCGGTGATGTCGCCGGGGCGGGCCACCAGGTGCACCAGCGGGCGGGCGTCGTCGGCGGCGAGCACGTCGCGCAGTTCCGCCGCTCGCGCGCCCAGCGCGTCGGCGAACGCCTGCGCGATCCAGACCGGATGGGCGTACTCGAACGCCAACCGGCCGAGGGGGTCGGCGGGCGCGAGCGCGTCGACCCATTGCTCGGGGGTCTTCTCCCCCGCGCGCCGGAGCACCGCATTGACGAAACCGGCTTTTCCCGCACCGAATTCGGCGCGCGTCAGCGCGACGGAGGTGTCAACGGCGGCGTGCGCGCCGATCCGGGTGCGCAACAACTGGTAGACGCCGAGCCGGAGCACGTCCAGCAGCGGTCCGTCGATCTCCTCGATCGGCCTGCCCGCTCCTTCGGCGATCACCGCGTCCAGCAGCCCCAGCGACCGGCACGCGCCGTAGGCGAGTTCGGTGGCCAGTGCGGCGTCCCGACCCGACAATCCCCGTTCTCGCAGCAGCGCGGGCAGAACGAGATTGGCGTAGGCATCACGCTCCCGGACCGCCCGCAGCACATCCCTGGCGACCGAACGCGGCGGGTCGGCGGATTCCCTTCGATGCGGTCGTCCGGCGGCTTTGGCCCCTTGGCGCGGTGCGGTTTGTGAAGCCGGGCGCCCGCCGGTGGAACGGTTCGATCGGCCCGCCGCCGAGCGTCGTCCGGTGGAGCCGCGCCGTTCGTCGCGATCACGACCGCCCTCCTCGGCGCGCCCACCGCCGGAACGCCGGCCGGTCGCCCGTGACCTGTCCGCCGCGTCGCGATCCTGCTGCTTCCCGCCGCCCTGCGCGCGTGCCCGGCCTGCCTCGCCGGAACGATTCGGCGCGGACTCTCGCTCGTCGCGCCGCCGGTCGCGTGCATTGCCGTCGCCGGGCCGATTGCCGCGCGTCATTCGACCACCGCGCCCGGCTGCAGGCGGGCGCCGCGCGCCCAGTCGAGCGCGGCCATCATGCGCTTGCCCTGCGGCTGCACCTGGTCGAGCCGCACCGCGGTGGTCGCGGTGCCGACGAACACACCGGACTTGCGGACCTCGATCACCCGCTCCGGCAATTCCTCCTCGACCAGCTCGACCGGCCCCAGCTTCAACCGGGTGCCGCCGACCTCGGTCCACGCCCCCGGCGCGGGGGTGACCGCGCGGATCCGCCTGCTGATGGCCAGCGCGGGCAGATCCCAGCGCACGTGCCCGGCCTCGACGCCGACCTTGGGCGCGTACGAGACGCCGTCGGTGGACTGCGGGATCGGTTGCAAACTTCCGTCCTCCACTCCGTCGAGCGTCGCTTCCAGCAGGCGCGAGCCGCTGTCGGCCAGCCGCTCCAGGAGAGTGCCCGCGGTGTCGGTGACGGTGATCTTCTCGGTCACCATGCCGAAGACCGGGCCGGTGTCCAGTCCGGCCTCGATCTGGAAGGTGGAGGCGCCGGTGATCTCGTCGCCCGCATCGATCGCGGCCTGCACCGGCGCCGCGCCGCGCCACGCGGGCAGCAGCGAGAAATGCAGGTTGATCCAGCCGAAGCGCGGGATGTCGAGCACCTGTTGGGGTAGCAGCGCGCCGTAGGCGACGACGGGACAGCAGTCCGGCGCCAATTCGGTGAGCCGCGCGACGAATTCCGGCTCCGACGGCCGCCGCGGGGTGAACACCGGGATGCCGTGTTCGTCGGCCAGCAGGCCGACCGGCGACCTGGTCACCTTCCGGCCGCGCCCAGCGACCGCGTCCGGCCGCGTCACCACGGCGACGACCTCGTGGCGCGCCGATTCCAGCAGACGCCGCAGCGACGGAACCGCCGGTTCCGGGGTGCCAGCGAAGACGATGCGCATCAGCGGCCCGCTCCGAACGGGTTGGGCCGACCCGCGCCGCTCATCGAACGGGCCGGGCGCACCGTCAAACCCGCTGCGAACCAATCGGATTCGCGGATCACCCGCATCGCCTCCTTGCGCTGGGCCGGGTCGAGACGGTCGATGAACAGCACGCCGTCGAGATGGTCGGTCTCGTGCTGCACGCACCGCGCCAGCAACCCTCCGGCTTCGAACGCGACCGGTGCGCCGTCGACGTCCACACCGGTGGCCCGCACCCGCAGGGCCCGGCGCGTGTCGTAGCGCACGCCGGGAATCGACAGGCAGCCTTCCGGCCCCACCTGCTCCTCATCGCCGACGACCTCCCACTGCGGGTTGACCAGATGCCCCGCGGCGTCGCCCGTGTCGTAGACGAACACGCGCAGCCCGACCCCGATCTGCGGCGCGGCCATCCCGACACCGCCGTCGTCGTGCATCGTCTCGGTCAGATCGGTCACCAGCTGCCGCAGATCACGATCGAACGCGGTGACCTCCGCGGCGCGGGCACGCAAGATGGGATCGCCGAACAGGCGAACGGGCTGGATGGTCACGGCTGGCTCCCGGAAGCGACGAATACGGTCGCCCCATTCTAGTGAGACGACCGGAAATCCCCGATTCGCCAGCCGGAAGCTGGTACAACTCCTATGCGGTCCGGGCGGGGTGTCGATCCCTCCGCCCGGCCGCCCGGAAAAGGCCTGGTCAGCCGTCCGCCGGTGACCGCTGACCAGTGGTGGCCCGCAGCTCCCCGAGCAGGGCGTTCGGCAGCGGGCGGGCAGGCTCCGGCCGGAAACCGTAGTATCGCCGCACCATTCGCTCGTATACCCGGCTCGGGAGCAGCCTGCGGGTCCAGAAGGACAAGCGGACGTCACGGCCGCACAGGTAGGTCTGCCGTGGCCGGTCCGAGGACAGGATCATCGCGACCTTGTCGGCCACCGCGGCGGCGGGCTGTCCCGCGGCCAGGTAGCCGCGTACGAGGTCCAGCACTGCGGCACGGTCGTGGTCGTAGGCGGAGATCGGGCTCGACACGTGTCGCGCCGTGTCGATGATCGGGGTGACCGTCCATCCCGGGATGAGCACCGACACCTGGACGCCCGACCCGGAGGCCTCCATGCGCGCAGCCTCGCCGATCCGCTCGACGGCGGCCTTCGTAGCCGAGTACCAACCGCCGTACGGCTCGGCGACGGCGCCCGCTCCCGAACTCACGACGATCACGCGGCCCGCGCCCCGCGCGCGCAGCAACGGCAGCACCGCGCGCAGTACTCGGTGCGTGCCGAGGACGTTGGTGTCATAGAGCGCCGCGGCCTCAGTGGGCGTGGTCTCCTCGACCGCGCCGACGACGCCGTACGCCGCGAAGGTGACGACCGCATGGATGCTGCCGTGCCTGGCATGCACGTCGCGAACCCAGCGGTTCACCGCCTCTTCGTCGCGCACGTCGACCCGAGCGATTCCGGACGCGGCGACCCGGTCGCATCCCTCGACCGTGTACCCCAGCGCCGCAAGCCGTTTCATGGTGGCCGCGCCCATGCCGTTGGCCGCTCCGGTGACGAGCACCACCGTCACGCGGCACACACCTTCAGTACCCGCGGCAGAACCTCCAGCCGCGCCGACTCCACCATCGTGACCTCGCCGTCCAACTCCAGCGGCGCCGGACGATCCGGCCGCAGCTCCACGACCGAATCCCGATGACATACCGCCAGCGGCGACCGCCGGAATCGGCCCGCGTACAGTCCCGCGACCAAGCCGAGCGTCCTGAACTTCCCCGCCTCGGCCCAGATGTTCACATCGAAGCGGCCGTCGGCGCGGGTGACCGCCGTGTCGTAGCGCATGCCGCCGGCGAAGTGCACGCTCTTGAGCACGCCGATGTTGGTGATCGGGGCCGCGTGGCTCCAGTCGCCGCCACGAACGGCGACGGGCAGCGGCCGATGGGTGGCAAGGGTAGCGAGTGCGGTGGCGATGATGGCGGCCTCCACGCTGCGCGACTTGAGCCAGCCGACCACCCCGGTGGCGTGGTTGAACGAATGATTGCCCGCGGCGACCAGCCCCATGCTGGCGTTGAGCAGGAAATAGCGCACCGCACGCGTGCCGTCGGCCAGCAGCACGCAGGCCTTGCCCACGTCGACGAATTCGGCGCGCGCGGCGTCGACCCGCACCGGAACGGTGCCGATACGTCCGGTGCCGGGCACCGATTTGTGGAAGTCGTTCGAACTGCCCAGCCCCACCGCGCCCAGTGCGCAGCCGGGAGCGCGCGGGTGGTCGGTGGCCGGGTCCATGAGCGCGTTCAGCACCAGGTTGACCATGCCGTCGCCGCCCGCGGCGACCAGCACCGGCGGCGGATCGGGCCGGGTGACGGCCGCGCGCACCAGGTCGGTGGCGTGCCGCGCGTCGGCGGGCAGTTCGACCGACAGGTGCGGGTGACGGGCGCGCAGGGCGGATTCCACCGGCTCCCAGCGCCGCAGCGCGGTACCCGCGTTCGCTCGCGGGTTCAGGACGACGAGCACGAATCCTCCTCGATGCCGAGCCATCGGCGTAGTGCGTGGTGATCCCCCACCGTGACCAGTCCGGTCCGGGCCACGGCCGGCGGTATGCCGGTGGTGGGCGGGCCGATCAGGAAGACCGGGATGCCCAGTTGCGCGGCGGGACCGTCGTGGGCCGGGTCGTTGCCGACCATGACGCAGTCACCCGCGGCCGCGCCCAACTGGTCGAGCAGTTCGCGATAGAACTCGAGCCGCGGCTTGGCGCGGTGCATGGTGTCACCACTGGTGACGAAGGCGAACGAAGCGAGATCGATTCCGCCCCACCGGATCCTGGCCTCGACCGTGCTGCGCGGCCACAACGGGTTGGTCGCGACCACTTGCCGCGCACCCGCCTCCGCCAGTCCGCGCACCGTAGCCACCGCTGCCGGGCGCGGCGGGAAACACGCGCGCAGCCGCGCGAATTCGACCTCGGCCAACTGGGTGAGGCGGTCCGCGACCACGTCACGGCCGGTGCCGAGACGCTCGGCGAGCAGCAGCACCATCAGCTCCGTGTTGGTGTGGTCGCTGTCGTTGGCGCGCACGTCACCCAGCGTGCGGCGCAGCAGTGGCAGGAAGTGGTGCGGTGGAACGAGATCGCGGAACACCCAAGCCGCGCCCGCGGGCATCAGCGTCGCGAAGGTGCGCCGCCGCTGCCCGATCAACGTGCCGTCCAGATCCCATAGCACGGTCGGTCGTGGGCTCATTCCTGGCTGTCCAGTACTGCTCGCAGGTCCGCTCTGGTCAGCCCGAGGCGGGCGGCGTAGTCGTCGATGCCGGGCGGCCGCGCACCGCCGAACCCGGTGCGGGACCGGAGTTCCCCAGCGCATGCCGCGCCGAGGTCGTAGACCGTCTTGGCCAGCGCGGCTGGGAACAGCCACCGGCCGAGGTCACGCTGGAACACCCTGGTCAGACGGTAGGGCGCGACCAAGCGGGCCCCGACGGCGGCCACCGCCCCCGGATCGCGCAGCGAACTCATCCTGGCCGCCTCGGCGCCGGGGACCAGGAGCAGCCCGGACCACAGCCGCGCGAAGCCGTCCAGCTTCTCCCGCGCGTCGGCGGTCATATTGAATTCGGTGTAGGCCTTCTCGATCCGGGAGGTGTGGGTGGAACGGCTGCGCAGCAACGTGTGCACGTCGGCGACCTTGCGCGCGGTGTCGGCGCGGGTGAATCGGTCCACGCGCGGCGCGATCCGGTCCAGCAGTGCCGCGAAGCCGGGGTTCGGCACCAGCCGGTGCGCGAGGGCGAGGGCGTGGTACATCAGGCCCTCGCTGCCCGCCGCCGCGATCTGAGCGGAAAGCAGGTCGTAGTCGAGATCCGTGCCCGCGTATCGGGCCAGGTTCCAGATGTCGCCGAGCTCGCGTACGCCGGTCTTGTAGTAGGGCAGGTGGATGCCCAGATGGTGCAGGTTGTCCTCGTGCGCCATCGCCCACGCGGGTACGCCGTGGAAGTCGATGGGACGCACACGTTTCCATATCGCGGTGTAGTCGACCGTGTAGGGCGCCAGCGGCGTGATCAGGCCCCAGTGCGTGCCCACCACGAGCGCGCCGTCGCGCGAGACGAACGACGGCAGGTGGTGGGATCGCTCGGCCCGCGCCTTGGGCGGCTTGCCGAGCAGCTCCGAGGTCGCGAACAGACCGAGTTCACGGTAGACCTCGACGGCCGTGTCGACCTGGTCCGGTTCCAGCAGGATGTCCAGGTCGTTCATGCGCTTGTAGCGCGGGTCGCGGTAGATCTCGGTGGCGAAGAGCATGCCCTTGAGCACCACGCAGCGCACACCGCGTTCATCGAGCCGCCGCAACAGCTCCACCGCCCCGGCCAGGCGGCGGTCGTTCGCGGTCGCGATCCGCTCGGTGACGGCGTCGAACCGCACCCGGACCAAGGGCGGCACCAGCTCGTACACCTCGGCGGCGATCAGCGAGCGCCGCGCCAGCGGGACGGTCGCGTTGAGCTGTGCCAACTCGAAGAAGGCCGCCCAGTCGGTGACCCGGTGGGCCAGCTCGACCAGTTCCGCGCGTTCTTCGCCGCTGGGTGCGGCCAGCGCGGCGTGCACCAGCAGCCGTTCGGTGTCGGTCCCGTCCGCGGCGATCACGGTGTCGGTCATGTCAAGCGATCCCTTCCTGTTCGGGATGGAAGCCGAAGCGTCGGGCGACGGTGTCGATGCGGTCCAGTGCGCGGTCGAGGTGGTCGCGGGTGAGCGTGGCCATCATGCTGATCCGCAGGCGCTGCTGGTCGCGGGGCACGGCCGGGAATTCGACGCCGTTGACGAACACACCCTCCCGATGCAGAGCGGTGACCACATCGGCGACGGCGAGACGCTGTGGTACGAGCAGCGGGATGATCGCGGTCTGCGGGTCGACGGCGAAACCCATCGCGCGCAGCCCGCGCACGAAGTAGCCGACGTTGTCGTGCAGTCGCGCCACGCGTTCGGGATGCGCGGCCAGGAAGTCGATCCCGGCGAGCACCGCCGCGACCACCGAGGGGGCGAGCGCGGCGGAGAACATGTAGGAGCGGGCGAAGAAGCGCAGCGTGTCCACCAGGTCTCGCGACCCGGTGACGAAGCCGCCGGTGCCCGCGAAGACCTTCGAGAACGTGCCCATGGTCAGCTCCACCGAACCCGGACCGAGCCCGAAATGCTCGGCGGTGCCGTGCCCGCGCGCCCCGAGTACTCCGGTGCCGTGCGCGTCGTCCACCGCCAGCCACGCGCCGAAGGCGTCGCACAGCGCGCGGATCTCCGGCAGCGGTGCGATGTCGCCGTCCATCGAGTACACGCCCTCGACGGCCACCACCACGTTCGCCCCTGGATTGCGCCAGCGGATCTGCATCAGCCGGTGGCGCAGATGGCGTACATCGTTGTGCGCGAAGGCCATCGAGCGCACCCGGCCGAGCTGGATGCCGTCGTACAGGCTGGCATGGTTCTGTTCGTCGTAGAGCAACACATCGCCTCTGCGCAGCAGACCGGTCACCCATCCGACATTGGCCGCGTAGCCCGAGGAGAAGACCATGGCCGACTCGCAGCCCTTCAGTTCGGCCAGCCGTTCCTCGAGCCGCCGGTGCACAGTGGTGGTGCCGTTGAGCAAGGGCGGGCCGCCGTGTCCCACACCGTATTCGCGAATGGCGGCGATGGCGGCCTCGACGATGCTCGGTTCGTTGCCCAGGCCGAGGTAGTTGTTGGACCCGAGCATGATCAGCTCGTCGGTCGCGCCGGTCGCCGGATCGCGCACCGGGACGACCGCGCCGGACGGCCCGGCCACTTCTCGCAACACGAACCCGCTGCCGCGAGCGTGCTGCGCGTAGGGCCGGAATTCCGCGAAGCGCTGGTCGAACGTGTGCGCGGCGGGGTCGAGATAGTGCTCCAGGCTGAAATTCTCGCCGTGGGCCAGATCGGGTGCGGTCATGGTCGTCGCTCCTGCCCGAGGGTCACGGTTCCCGCGCGGCCGTCCAGCACCAGGACGTCACCGTTTCCGATCAGGCGGGTGACTCCGGACACGCCGACGACCGTGGGGATGCCGAGTTCGCGTCCGATGATGGCGGTGTGGGAGAGCAGGCTGCCTCGTTCGCTGACCAGGCCGCCCGCGGCGACCATGAGGAACACCCAGCCCGGGTCGGTGGTCGCGGCGACGAGGATCTGCCCGTCGATCGCGACGTCCGGATCCGGGGTGTCCAGGACCAGCGCGGGAGCCTCGACGCGCCCTGGGGCGCAGCCTATTCCGTGCAGTACGCGCGCTCCCTCGGCAGCGTCCGGGCCCGGTTGCTCCAGTGCCGGATCGCTGATTCCCGACGCGGCGATCCCGGTCGTGACGATGCGGGAGGGCAGGCGCTGAGCCTGCCAGCGGTCGTAATCCGCCTTGCGGAGGGCGACGGTACGCGTGATGTCGGTGTCCACCGCCGTTCCGCGGGTGAGGGCCGCGATCTCCTCGTAGGTGAGCCAGAAGACGTCGCGCGGATCACCCACCAGGCCGTCGGCGTGCAGCCGCCTGCCGTACTCCCGGAACACCCGCTTGAGGAGGCCGAAGGCGCGGCTGCGGCCCAGTCGCATGTTCTCGCGCTGCTTCACGTGTTCGCGGGCGAGCCGGAGCGCGAGCCGGAAAATCCAGCGCCGCACGCCTTCACCTGCGAACAGTTCGGCCGCCGTCCGCTCGGCCGCACGCCGGATCGCCTGCTCACGCGCGATCATGTCATCGGCGTTCTGCCCGCCACGCAGGTAATTCCGCAGCATGGGCACCAGTCGTTCGGGGTGCTCGCCGAGCGGATCGGTCTCCAGCTTGAGTTCGTCCACCGTACGGTCGCCGAACTCGGCGATGTGGCGCAGGCACGCCGCGCGGAAGGTCGCGAACCGGTCTTCCGACAGGGCCGCCCACACTTGCCGCGCGGTGGAAGGACCGTCGAACAGCGCACGTAACGCCGAGTCGGCGCGCACCCGCGCAGTGAGTGCCAGTGCCGACCGCACCGGATCGACGCTGTCGACACCGTCCTCGCCGCAGAACAATTCGTTGCGCAGGGTGAGCGCCGCTTCCTCGGCGAGGCCGGCTCGGCGCAACTGCAGTCCGACCACATGGAACATCTGCTGGGCGAGGAAATCGTTGAAGATCTGCACCGAGTAGGCGGGCACGAGTTCGTCGAAGAAGCGTTCGGTCCACGCCAGCAACGCGTGCGCGTCGCGGTCGCGCTCCGGCCGATCCTCGTCCAGCCTGCGTTCGAGGTCTGTGGTGGCCGCCGCCAGCGCCGTGAAGAACGCGCGCAGTCGCCGTGGCAGTCGCAGCCAGCCGAGCAGGATGATCGCGAAGACACGCAGGCGAAGCGTGATCGCGCGCAGCCGGGCGATACCACGGGCCGGCGCAGGCGGTCGCTGGTATCGGTTCTCGATATTGAGCGCGGCCTCCCAGCCTTCGATGGCGAATTCCATGCCGGGGATCTCGAGGAACAGGCGGTACCAGTTGCTGATGTTGTAGTAGATCCGGCCGCGCGCGGTGCCGACCAGGTACGGATAAAGATCGGCGGCGTTGCGCTCGACGATGCGCGCGGTGGCGCCGAAATCGCGGTGACACGTGCGGAAGACCCGCTCATAGGCGGTACGCAGCACCGAGAACGTCAGCGGGCTCGACAGCCCCGGATACGACTCCGCGACATTGACGTTGTCGAAGACCGTCTCGCGTGCGCCGGTCGCCGTGACCGGTCTCGCCTGCAACAGGTGCAACCGCCCGTCCTGCGTGTAGGCGAACTCGACATCCTGCGGTGCGCCGAAGCGGTCCGCGAGTGCGCCCGCCACCTCGGCCAACTCCTGGATCTCCGTGTCCGACAGCGCAGCCACGGTCAGCGGGTCGGCGAGTTCTTCGACCGTGGTCCCCGCGCCGTTCGGCGAGGGTGCGACGCGGCTGCGCTTGTCGGCGACCACCCGGGAGGTGATGGCGCCGGTGCCCCGGTCGACGAAGTAGGTATCGCAGTCCACCGTGCCCGCCACCACGCCTTCGCCCAGCCCGGGCGCGGCCGCGACCACGGCTTCGGAGGGATCACCGCTCTGCGGATTGCAGCTGAACACCACCCCTGAGACGGCGCTGTCGAGCAGTACTTGCACCACCACGGCGCAGGCGACCGGCGCATTGTCGAGACCGCGGCGCGCCCGGTAGAACAGCGTGCGCTCCGACCACGCGGAGGCGAGTACCGTCCCGATCGCGGCGGGCAGATCAGCGGCCCCGACGTTCAGCACGGTGTCGAGCTGTCCGGCGAAGGAGTCGGTCGCCGAATCCTCCCCGCGTACCGACGATCGCACGGCGAAGCGCACCTCGCCCGCGGCAGCCGGACCGGAGGCGGCCAGCTCGGCGACCACGGCGTCGAGTTCGGCGGCGATGTCGCCGGGCAGGGGGCGTCCCTCGACGAGGGCGCGGATCCGGGACGAGACCGACCGCAAGGCGGCCGGATCGGCCGGATCGAGTTCGGCAAGCAGTCCCGCGATGGCATCGGCGGACGGAGCCAGCAGCCGCGCGCACGTATCGGTGCCCAGCACGGCGAACGGCGGCACGCGATATCCGGCGGCCTGCAGTCCGGCGAGGTTGGCGGCCTTGGCTCCGGCGTGCGCCGCGGCCGCCGGGTCCGCCGCGAGGGTTTCGGCGCGCAGTATCGCGCCGGTGGTGGCACTGGTCATCGTGCGGCCTCCTGTCTGGTCCGGGTCGCCGGGACGGCGCGCTCGCGCTGGGTCAACCGCACCAGGACCGGGTCGGGGGTGTTGGAGATCTCGGGGTGCTCGCGCACCCGCATCCCGTTCACCAATTCGATGTCGTAGCGCGACAGCACCATCGCCAGACCCACCCGGATCTCGATCAGCGCCATCTGCTGGCCGACGCACAGATGCGCGCCCCAGCCGAAGGGGAAGTACCGGAACGGCGGGCGCGCCCGGTTCCGCTCCTTGGTGAACCGGTCGGGATCGAACGTCAGCGGCGCGTCCCAGAACCGGGGCAGGCGATGGTTGACGAACGGGCTGATCACGACGATCGCACCGGGTCGCAGGTCGAATCGGTCGAAATGGTCCGGCTCGAGCGCGGTACGGCTGAACGCCCAAGCCGGCGGATGCAGGCGCATCGCCTCATCGATCACGCGGCCGGTGTACTCCAGCCGGGGCAGCGCGGCCCGCACGGCGTCCGGGTCGTCCGGCGCGTCCGGCAGTGCGTCGATCTCGGCGCGCACCCGGTCGAGCACGGCGGGGTTGCGACCCAGTTCGTAGATCGTCCAGGCCAGCGCCGCTCCGGTGGTTTCGTGACCGGCGAGCAAGAAGGTCAGCACCTCGTGCCGCAGCTGCGCGTCGTCCATCGCGTGTCCCGCGTCGTCGCGGGCGGTGAGCAGCCGGGCGAGCAGTGACCCGGCGTCGTCGTCGGTTCGCCGGTGCCTGCCGATCACCTCGTCGACCACGTGGTGCAACCGGCGTCGCACCGCCCACAGCCGCCGGTTACCCGGAGTCGGGAGCCGTGGCGGCAGCTGGATCGGCGCGGCCATATGCCGCATGACCCATGAAACGCCCTGGCGCACGTCGTCTTCGATCTGCGGAAGCACGCCGTCGAGGTCCGCGCCGAGTACCGCGCGGCACACCACGTCGGCGGCGAATCCCATCAGCTCGGGCACCAGGTCGAAGGCCGCGCCGTCGGCGGCGCGGGCGTCCAAGCCGGTGCGCATTCGCTGTCCGCACTCGACCATCAGCGGGATCTCGGATTCCACATGACGGCGCGTGAAAGCCGGTTTGATCAGGGCGCGCTGACGTTTCCACAGCTCGCCGCCGCTGGTCAGCAAGCCGGGACCGAGCAAATGGTTCAGGCTTCGGTAGCTGATCCCCTTCTCGTAGCGCCCCGCACGGGTGACCAGCACTTGCTCGATGTGCTCGGGTTCGACCAGCAGGTGCACGTGCTGGTGCGCCAGGCGCAGCCGGACGCTGCCGTAGTGGAGCGCGGACTCGTAGAACAGACCGAGCGGGTCGGTCCGGTACCGGGCGTAGACGCCCAAGGGATGCCTGGGGGACGGGCCGTCGAGGCGGCGCTCGCCGGTCCCGGTCGTCGGTGTCACCGCGCCACGTCTCCCCCGCGCACGGCGCCGACTAGTTCGTCCGCGTCGCCGTCCAGCAGGCGCCGCGCCGCGCCGCGCTGGACTTTGCCGCTGGTGGTCTTCGGGATGCTGCGCGGCGCGACGATCCGCACACCGGCCGCCAGCACGCCGGTGCGTTTGCTCACCGCCGCGCGTACCGCACGGGCCAGCGCGTCGTCCTCCGTCCGCGCCACGGCGGATTCGACGATCAAGTGCAACTCTTCGATCCGCCGTCGGCATCGGTTCGTCCCAGCGCGACCACGCCGCCCGGCCGCACTCCCGGCACCTGCTCGGCGGCGATCTCGAAGTCGGTGGGCAGGTAGTTCGCGCCGCGGATGATGATGAGGTCTTTGCGTCGCCCGGTGATCCGCAACCGCCCGTCGCGCAGGTAGCCGATGTCACCGGTGTCCCACCAGCCCTGCGTCCGGGTGGCGGCGGTGGCTTCGGGCAGCCGGAAGTAGCCAGGCGTGGTGGACGGCCCACGAAATTGCACCCGGCCGAGCACGTTCGCGCCGCACGGCGTTCCGTTCTCGTCCACCACGCGGACTTCGGTGCCCGCCACGGGCGCTCCGCAGTCGACGATGTCGAGCGCGTCGCCGTCACCGGCCGGGACATCCACCGCGACACCGTCTTCGGCCAGTCCGCGCCGGGAGACCGAGTCGAACGCGATCGGCGCCCGCGGATCGGACACCGTCACCGCGAGCGATGCCTCGGCCAACCCGTAGCACGGTACGAGCGCGTCGGAAGGCAGCCCCCAGCGGCCGAACCGGTCGACGAACCGCCGCACCGTGGGCGGATGGATCGGTTCGGCTCCGCAGAACAGGAACCGCCACGCGGACAGATCCACCCCGTCGAGTTCACCGTCGGCGATGCGCGCAGCGGCGTATCCGTACGCGAAATTCGGTGCGGCGGTGAGGGTTCCGTGATGCCTGTGCACCGCGCGCAGCCAATCGGCCGGGTGGCGCAGAAACCGGTTGGGCGGGATCAGCACCGCGTCGATGCCACGGAACAGCGGTGTGAGGAACCCGCCGATCAGCCCCATGTCGTGGTGCAGCGGCAGCCAGCCCACCCAGGTGTCGCCGGGTCCGATCGCGGCGGCGCGGGCGATCTGCTCGCAGTTGGCGGCCAGATTCGCGTGGGTGACCTGAACCCCCTTTGGCGTGCCGGTCGAGCCGGAGGTGGCTTGGATGAACGCGAGATCCTCCGGTGCGGGCAAGTGGGGCGCGAGCGCGGGAGCGCCCGGTGTGCCGGCCAGCGCATGCAGTGCCGAGGCGTCGATCGTCGCCACCGACGCGGGCACGGGCAACGTGGCGAGCACCGCCGCAGTGCTCACCACGGCCGCCGGTTCCAGATAGGCCAGCAGCCGGGTGAAGCGGTCCAGGAAGATTTCGGCGGTCCCGAAGCCACCCGGCGTGGCGATGGCGGTGGGCACCGCGCCGAGCGACAGTGCGCCGAAGAAGGCCGTGACGAACTCCGCCGAGGTGGGCAGGCACAGCAACACGCGGTCGCCCCGGCGCACGCCGTCGGCGGCCAGGCCCGCTGCGGCGCGGCCCGCAGCGCTCACCAGATCGTCGTGGCGCCAGTGGATTTCGTCGTCGTGCCGGGCAGCGGCGCGCTCGGCCAGGATCACCGTCGACGCCGCCGCCTTACCTCGGTCGCCGCCGGACAGCAGCGCGTGCACGATGCTCGGGTGTTGCGGGCGCAGTGTCCCCGATGTCGCGGTCATGGCTGATCCTCCACATAGCGCACGATCGTCTCGACCGTGGTCAGCCGGACGGCGACGTCTTCCGGAATACTCACGGAGAACTCCTGTTCGAGCTGAATGGTCAGTTCGATGGCGGTCGGCGAATCGAGTCCGTAGTCGATCAGCGGTGCCGCCGGATCCAGATCGGTCGCGGGCACCCACAGCACCTCGCCGACGATCGCGCGGACCCGCGCCTCCAGGTCGGCCGAGCCGATGTCGTCACGTGCACTCATCCGAGCAACTTCCCTTCCGTCACGCAGGCGCGCACCGATTCCTCGAGATCGACGTCGTCGCCGGTGTCGATGCGGTGAAACGCCACTTCCGGGAACGCGGTCGCGAGGGTCTCGCGCACCCGCTCGTATCCCGAGCGCAGGGTGGTCAGCCGCTCGGCGGTCTCATGGGCCTCGACCGGCCCGTGTGCGGACCGCCGCGCACAGCGGGCCGCGGCCTGGCCGGGCGGTGCGTCGAGCCACAGCACCGCGTCCGGCAACGTGGTGCGGAACCGTTCGCCGAAGCCGGATACCGCGCCTGCGATGTCGCGACCGACCAATTCCGCGATCTCCGACAGCAGCAGCCACGGGTCCGGCGAGCTGCCCAGCCGTTCGGCCTGGGCGTGCTGCCACGCGAGGATGTCGGCGAACGTGCCCGGCCGATGCCGTTCGAGCACCGCCGCGATCTCGTCCTGTCGCGCGCGGCAACGCCCGTCCGTGCCCGCCAGCGCCACGTACAGCGGACCGTAGACGAGCAGTTCGATCAGCGGATGCCGTTCGCACACCAGCACATCCGGTTCCCAGGTGCGCAGGAAGTGCCGTTCCACCGGCCCGAACAGGGTCATCTGCAGGTACATCGCGGTGGCCTTCATCGCGACGTCGCCGATCTCGTCACAGCCGACGCTGAAGGCCCGCAGCTGCCGGGACAGATCGGCGAGCGGAACGTCGCGGGTGTCGTGGAAATCGGGGCAGGTCATCGACGCGAACCCACCGGCGTCGGTCCGCACCGCCAGCGCGCGCAGCGCGGCCAGCACCGAGGACTTGCCCGCGCCGTCGATGCCGACCAGGGCCACCCGGCGGGTGTACGAGCCGCTGATAGCACTACCTTCGTTCATGGCTGGGACCTCCGGGGAACGCTTTTGTTGCTTGTCCTGCGAGGACTGAAATGAGACGGCGTCCCCGGGG
>NZ_JBSGEZ010000102.1:0-18546 GCF_053603155.1 Nocardia sp. NPDC004260
CCCGGGGACGCCGTCTCATTTCAGTCCTCGCAGGACAAGCAACAAAAGCGTTCCCCGGAGGTCCCAGCCATGAACGAAGGTAGTGCTATCAGCACCAGCTGCGCCCCCCGCGATTCGCCGCGCGACCAGCCACCCGGCTCGAAGACGATGTGGCGGCCGACCATGTGCAGGACGAATTTCCTGCGTTCGCCCGCCACTCCGAAGGCGGCGAAGCCCTTGGCCCGGAACAATCCCGGTGGCGGGTCCTCCAGGAAGCCGATCAGTTTGCGCGGGTCCAGCTCCCGGTCGCTGGCGAAGGAGACGCTGGTGTAGTCGTCGTGCAGATGGCGGTGCCCGGCGTGGTCGTGGTGCTCGTGCTCGACCAGCAGTTCGTCGAAGCTCAGTTGCTCCGCCACCAGCGGGCGGTCGCGCCGCGGTCGGTCGAACAGCAGTCCGGGATCGATCCGGCCGTGGGTGGTCGCGTACACCGGCACCGAGCCGACCAGCGCCGCGATGTCCGCACGCAGCCGTGCGAGCTGCTCGGGCGTCACCCGATCGGCCTTGTTCACCACCACCAGGTCGGCCAGCCGGACATGGGTGCGCAG
Source organism: Nocardia sp. NPDC004260 (assembly GCF_053603155.1). NCBI lineage: Bacteria > Bacillati > Actinomycetota > Actinomycetes > Mycobacteriales > Nocardiaceae > Nocardia > Nocardia sp. NPDC004260. Next base: position 585 of record NZ_JBSGEZ010000102.1, read on the forward strand.
CTCCGGATGCCGGGCACTGCTGTCCGGGAACTGTTCGGCGTCGACCACCTCGACCAGGCCGCCGTAGCGCAGGCGCGGATTGTCGCTGCCGATCACCATCCGGATGAGGTTGCGCGGCTCGGCCAAGCCGCTGGCCTCCACCACGATCACGTCGATTCCGGCGCGCGGCTGCGTGAGCCGGGTGAACAGCTCGTCCAGTTCGGTGACGTCGACGGCGCAGCACACGCAGCCGTTGCCGAGCGAGACCATCGCGTCGACCTGCCCGGCGACCAGCATCGAATCGATGTTGATCGCCCCGAAGTCGTTGACCACCACGCCGATCCGGGTCCCCCGATTGTTCCGCAGCAAATGATTGAGCAGCGTGGTCTTCCCCGAACCGAGAAACCCCGCGACGAGCACAACAGGAATCCGGTCAGCCATTCCGCTCACCCTAGTGCGCCGCGGGACCCGCGGGAAAAGCCGGACGCCACCCTCGCCGTGGTGAGGGTGGCGCCCGGTGGGTTCGGTGCGCGGACTATTTCGCGGGGCCCAGCAGCATGCCCGCCAGGCTGTAACCGAGGTTGATCAACTCCGTGCTGATGGCGTTGTTGTCCAGCCCGAGCATCTTCGCCAACGGCATCAGCAACTCCATGATCGAAGCGTTGCCCCCCGCGGCCCCGGGGGACTGCTGTGCGTTCGGCGTGCCCGGCGACTGGGTTCCGGAAGTACCCGGCGATTTCGGCGCCGCCGACGCACCGGGTGACTGCGGTGTCGCCGTTCCCGGAGCCGGTTTCGGCGTCGTGGTGCTGGGAACCGATTGCGCCTGCGGCACCGCCGGGGCCGCAGGGCTCTGCGGCACACCGGGAGTCGTGTAACTCTGCGGCACCGCGGGAATCACCTGGGCCTGCGGTACCGCCGGATTCGTCTGAGCCTGGGGAGCGAACGGGTTCGTCTGAGCCTCGGGAGCGAACGGGTTCGTCTGGGCCTGCGGCGTTCCCGGCGTCGGAGCCTGCGGCGTTCCCGGCGTCGGAGCCTGCGGCGTTTCCGACGCGACCGCGGGATGGTCGAACGACGCACCCTGCGGGGTGCTCTGGCCGCCCTGCTGATCCGGCGCGGCACTCGGCTGCGGTGTACCGAGCAGGTAACCCACCACGCCGGTGGTCAGCGCGATCGCGTGCTTGAGCTGCCCGTCCGGTGTCTCCAGCGACGCCGCGTCCTCGGGATTGGCGCCGTTACCCATCTCGAGGAAGACGAGCGGAACAGTGGTCAACGCGGGCCCGGCGATGTCCGCGCGGGTCTGCAGACCGTCCACCACTCCGCCGTAGTTGGCGGGCGGGAATCCCGCATCGCGATACGAGTCGCGCACCGACTTGGACGCGGCGAGTCCCGCTCCCGCCTGCACCTGATCGACGATCAGATTCGGGATGGGCAGCTCCGGGATGATCAGGTGGAATCCGCGATCCTGCGCGGGCGCGCTGTCGGCATGGATGCTCACGGCGACGTCGGCGCCGGACTGGCTTGCCGCGCGGGCCCGGTCGTCGACGCAGCCGCCCCAGTTCATGTCGTCCTGGCGGCTCAGCACGACGTGCGCGCCGAGCGTCTCCAGCGATGTCTTGACGACCTGCGCGACGTTCCAGGTGATGGTGTGCTCGGGAACGCCGTTCATCGTGGTCATGCCGGTGGTCTGGCAGTCCTTGGTGCCGCCGCGACCATCGCTGACCTGTCTGGCCAAGTCCTGGGAGTGGTTGGACCCCTGGTGGCCGGGGTCCAGGAATACGGTCTTGCCTGCGAGCTTCTTCGACATGTCCAGCGGCGACGGCGCCGCCTGCGCGCTGGCCGGAAGCAATCCGGACAGCGTTACCGTTACCGCGGCCGTGACCGCGGTGCAGATACCGGCTTTGACGATGCTTGGCTTCATAGTGCGGTCGGTGCCCCGGGACGGAGCACCCCTCCCTTCCCACTTGTAACACCAAACCCAATGGTCACTCTGGCAACGCATGTATCAGCAAAGCAAGGTGCGTGATCGAAGTGTTACAGCATGCGCGACACCCGGCGGTCAGATCCGCCCCGGCGGTTTGCGCAGAGATAGCAGAGCGTAATGCACCCGGGTCGGCGCTGTCTCGATCGGCACGCCGAAATCCGTGGCTACTTCCCGATACGTCGGGATTGCCCGGTATTTCCTCGGCGATAGCGATGTCTGTGTCGTCCACTCCAAGATCGCGGATTCCGGCACACCACCTGGTCGGTTCTGGTAATGCTTGCCGCGGAGATGCGGGGGATCTCTCGAGTCGGCCGCGACGGCGGGAGCACGACGAACGTGGACGCGGCGGGAGTACAAGTCAAGGAGAACCGGTATGCGTGCTAGCGCGCTCCTCCTCGCGGGAGCCATGAGCTCCGTGGTGACCCTGCTCGCGACGGCGACGGCGACGGCCGAACCCGCGAACACCATCTCGCAGGATGGCGTCTATTTGGTCGGTGTCGATATCGTCCCTGGTCTCTGGGAGGCGCCCGGCACGAGTGACCCCGCCTACGCGTGTGATTGGCGCCGGTTGTGGAAGGTCGAGGGCGACAACACGAACATGCAGTACATCATCGCGAACAACTACACCCGGCTCGGCCCGGTCCGGGTGCGGATCAAGCCGACCGACGTCGGGTTCAAGACCGAGAACTGCGGGCCGTGGCGGTTGCTGTCGACAGCACCGCCGACCGGCTCCTCCGGCGACTGAAGCGACGGCGGCGCACGTCGGACCGCGCCACCTCCGCCTTCGCTCCGGCCATGCGCAGATCATCGACGGACGACGTCCGACTCCGCCTTATAAGGTCAGCCGCATGTCGCGAAAAAGGATTCTGATCACCGGCGCGAGCGCGGGCCTCGGGGCCGCCATGGCGCGCGATTTCGCCGCCGAGGGCCGCGACCTCGCGCTGTGCGCCCGCAGGCTGGACGCGCTCACACAGTTGCGCGACGAGCTGGTGGCGAGTCATCCCGGAATCACCGTCGCGGTGCGCGCGCTCGACGTGGACGACCACGCGGCGGTGCCGGCCGTCTTCGGCGAACTGCGCGACGAGCTCGGCGGCTTGGACCGGGTGATCGTCAACGCCGGGATCGGCAAGGGAGCGCTGATCGGCACCGGACGGGCCGACGCGAATCTCGCGACGGCCACCACGAACTTCGTCAGCGCGCTCGCGCAGGCGGAAGCGGCGCTGGAGATCTTCCGCGCGCAGCGGGCAGGGCACCTGGTACTCGTCGCGTCGATGAGCGCGGTGCGCGGGCTGCCCGGCAAGAAGGCGGCCTATTCGGCGAGCAAGGCGGGGCTCGCCGCGCTCGGCGAGGCACTGTCCACCGAATTGGCACGCTCGCCGATCCGGGTGACCACCTTGCTGCCGGGTTTCATCGCCACCGACATGGCGGCCAAGGCGGGCGACGCGCGGATGGTCGCACCCCTGGACAAGGGCGTGGCGGCGATGGTGGCCGCCATCGAGCGGGAGCGACGCCGGGCCTGCGTCCCCGGGTGGCCGTGGCGGCTGATCGACCTCGCGCTCCCCCATCTCCCCGACGCCGTGGTGGCGCGGATGAGCTGAACCGGCCCTCGCCGGGGCCGGTCCGGGCAAGCATCACTTGACCAGCGTGAACTGCACGATATCGATGCGACCGGCGCGGAATTGCGCCGCGCACCCGGTCAGATACTTCATGTACCGCTCGTAGACCTCCTCGGATGCGAGGGCGATCGCCTCCTTCCGATGCGCCCGCAGTGCCTCGGCCCAGCAGTCGAGGGTGCGCGCGTAGTGCGGCCGCAATTCCTGCATCTTCTCCGTGCCCAACCCGGCGCGCCCGGCCAGCCGCGTGACCTCGGCGGGATGCGGCAGCTGCCCGCCGGGGAAGATCTCTCGTTTGATGAAGATCTGGAACAGCGCGTCGTCCCGGGTCACCGGGATGCCCATGCGCCGCATGTCTTTCAACGTCCATCCCACGATCGTGTGCAGCAGCATCCTGCCGTCCGGCGGCAGCATCCGGTGACACCGCTGGAAGAACGTCTCGTAGCGCGACCGCCGGAAGTGCTCGAACGCGCCGATACTGACGATCCGGTCGACTTGGCCCTCGTATTCCTCCCAACCCTGCAGCCGGACCTGCACACCGTGGATGCGCTCGCGCTCGATCTTGTCCCTGACGTAGTCGTACTGGTTGCGACTGAGCGTCAGACCCACGACCGTGGCGCCGTACGCCGTGGCGGCGCGCAGCATCGTCGACCCCCACCCGCAGCCGACGTCCAGCAGGGTCATCCCCGGCCGCAGGTCGAGCTTGCCCAGGGCCAGGTCGATCTTCGCCCGCTGCGCTTGCTCCAGCGTCATGTCCGGTCGCTCGAACCAGGCGCAGCTGTAGGTCATCGTCGGGTCGAGGAAGAGTGCGTAGAACTCGTCGGAGAGGTCGTAGTGGGCCTGCACCTGCCGATAGAACGGTTGGAGGTTGGTCATCGCGTTCTCCTGTTCATCGGGTTCATCAGCTGATACCCGTGCGCCGCCGCCGCGTTTCGCCGCACGCGGACCGATACGCAACCGATGTGCGGGTCTCCGTTGGGCAACGGCGCCGGAAGGAAGACGATTACCCACGAGGTAATCGACTCCGTGACCCGCGGCAGGCAGGATCACGGACATGATCGATGAGACGGGCACCAAGTTGTTCCACCAGACCATGCCGTTCACCGAACGCCTCGGCGTCGAGGTGCTCGCGCACGGGCCCGAGCTGGTGCGCAGCCGCCTGGCCTGGGACGAATCGCTGTGCACGCTGGGCGGCGTGCTGCACGGCGGGGTGCTGATGTCGCTGGCCGACGCCACCGGCGCGGTCTGCGCGTTTCTCAACCTGCCGGAGGGCAAGCAGGGCACCACCACGGTGGAGTCGAAGACGAACTTCCTGCGCGCGGTCCGTTCCGGATACGCCGTAGCGTCGGCGACGCCGCTGCACGCCGGACGCTCGTTCGTCGTGGTCGAGACGGTGATCCGGGACGACGCGGACAAGCTGGTCGCGAAGGTCACCCAGACCCAAGCGGTCCTCTAGCCGACGGCCGAGGGGACCCGCTCGCCCGCCGCGGCGCGGGCCACACCCGCGGACCGAGCAGTGGCCGCAGCCCGGCGTCGAAATCGGGCGCCGGGACCGGCAACCGGATCGGCGACGATCCGATCGGGGCCGCTCCCGCCTCGCGCGCGAGCGCCACGCACGCCACTTGCTGCGCGTAGTCGGTGAGCGGACATCCCGAGCCTGCCACCGCCGACGTCGGGGCGTAGCGGCCGAGTTGCAGCAGCGCGTCCTGGATCTCGACGGTCATGCGCATCAGCCGGGTCCCCGGGTCGGCCTGCTCACCGACCGCGGGCCGCAGCACGATCTCCGGCACCGCGATGGCGAGATCCCGCCACAGCGGGCGCAGCCTGCGACCGGCGCGTCCGGCCCGATCCAGTTCCGCCATCGCCAGCAACGTCTGGACCAGTGGAATCGCGACCAACGTCGCGTCGACCATCAGGCACAGGGTGACCGTCGTTTCGACCCTGACCATCTGCGCGCCCAAGCCTTGCCATCCGGTGACGACCCACACTGTCGACAGCACCAGATTGCCCCGAAAGGGTCGCCGCCCAGATCAGCGGGCCACACACCAGCTTTCCCGCCAATCCGATGCCACCGGCCCGCAGTTCATGCGCGCACATCGGCCCGCGAAGACGGCCGCGACGAAGCCGACGACCGGCCACGCGATGATTCCCGGAATCGATGCCGCCATCGGCCGACCTCCCACCCACGAAACTGTCCCTTGCGAACGATAACGTTGCCGCGTGTTCGTGACGACGCAGAACAAGAATCGGCGGCAACCGATAGCCGAGGCATGCACCGAACCGATGTCTTATTTGTCCAATTATCGACAGCACACGCCGGGCGCGGGGTGCACATCGTTTGTCACCGGCCCCAGAACTTCCGCCGCGCCGTCAGCGAATGTCACAACAGCGTGCCGAACAGCGAATTACATAAGGACACAAAACATTCGGCGGAATCGCTGTGGATGTTACGCTGTATCACATAGAGTTTCAGTGACGACACTCACCTCCGACACGCACCTCCCGGCGGGTGCGTCTGCTCTTCGTAGCCCGCGAACGCGGCTCTACCTCATGCTCTGCCCGCCCGTTCGTGCGGCAAGAACGGAGATATCTGTGCGCGATGAACCACGATCAGCTTTCCGGCCCGAGCGAATCGATGGTGCATCGATCGAAATCGACTTCGTTCCCCCGGCCCCGAGACCGGTGGCCCGCGCGGTGATCAGAACCGGGGCGTCCTCGGTCGAGCGGTACCGCCTTCCGGAAGACAGCGCACCAGTGCATCTATGCGTCACGGCGTGATGGCGCGGGGGGAAACGGAAGCGATGAGCAAGCAGACTGCCGGAACAACCGAACTAGCCGTGCGCCCGGCCGCCGGGACGGACACGATGAACACCGCGCTGCGCGATCGCCTGATCGACGCGACCGTCGAGGTGGTGTCGACAGAAGGTTTGCACGCGCTCACCGTCCGCCGCGTTTCCCGTATGTGCGGGGTCTCCACGATGGCGGTGTACTCCAACTTCGGCGGGATGCCCGGCCTGATCCGGGCGGCGGGCTCCGCAGGCTTCGCGCAACTGGCCGAGCGCATGACCGCGGCCGGGGTGAGCGACGAGCCGGTCACCGACCTGCTCGTGCTCGGCCTGGTTTTCCGCGACGAGGCCCAGCGGCGGCCGGAACTCTTCCAGCTGATGTTCGGCACCGGGACGCGCATCGACCTGAAGATCAACCGGGGCAATGTGCTCGTGGCCGGGCACGATTCGGAGTTCGAGCACTACGCGGAAACCTTCGACCACGTGGTCGGGGCGGTGCAGCGCGCGCAGGACGCCGGGCTGATCAACACTCCGGACGTGCGGTCCGCCGCGGCGCAGCTGTGGATGGGACTGTTCGGCTTCGTCCAACTGGAGATGGCCGGTCACCTGGGCGACGACGGTCTGCTCGAAGTGCTGGTGCCCGCGATCGTGAATCTGCTCGTCGGCATGGGCGCCGAGTTGGAATCCGTCGGCGCCTCGGTCCTGCTCGCGGTGGAGCGGTTCGCCACGCTGTTCGGCGAGTGAACCCCCGCCCGGATCAGAAGGGCAGCTTGGACCTGAATCGCTGGGCGCGCGCCATCGCGCGCTCGGCGGCGCTTCCGCGCGGCGGCATCAGACCCAATTGCAGCAGCATCTCCGTGAGATCCCAGGTGGCCTGGCTGCGCCAGATCAGCCCGGAACGGAACTGCCACGCGTCGATGACCAGCAGATCGAGCTTCTTGCCGGTCGGGCCGAATCCGGGCGGGTCGATGGGGCCGAGATGGGTGCCGGTCATCCGCCACGGCACCAGGGCCAGCCGGCCGTCCGCGGCGAGTACCGGCGGAAACGGGTTGGTGTAGGCGACATCCGGGAACGAGCGCACCGTGTCGGCGACGAACTTCTCCACACCCGCCCGGCCGTGCGCGGGCGCGTCCAGCGAGGGATCGTGCCAGATCGTGTCCTCGGTGACGCATTTCGCGACCGCCGCGCCGTCACCGCTGTTCCACCCCGCGATGTATTGCTCGGTGAACGCCAGCAGCCACTCCAGGCTTTCGATGGGTTCGGCCTCCGCCTCGATACGGAACTGCCCGGTGTTGTACGAATCCACGCCCATCGCCTTTCAGCCAGTGCTTTTCGACGAGCCATCGTAGCCACGAATGGACCGCGCACTCAACACCTTCCGGCGCTCCGGAGCCGGACGGTACGGAATAACATCGGAATAACGGTGTAATTCACACCGGTTCCACCGCTGGATAACTCTGTAATAACGCCAGAATAATCCCGTAATACCCCCTCTGAACTGCGTTGATGCTGAAGTCGACATTACTTGCCCAGCAATGGTTTTCGGTAACCGCCCGCACGATTCCGTATTGACCTTCGCGAATCGCCCCTCCTACCATGGGTGGACACTGACCTCCTACCGCGGAACCACTTCACCGCCGGACGACGCCACGGCCGAACAGGTTTACCGGCGCAGCGATTCCGGCTGTCTCCACGCTGATTCGACGACGCTGACGTGAAACCGTCTGCGTTTCCGAATGCCCGAGCATCAGGGGATTTTTCATGCCCAATGTAGCAATTGTCGGTATCGGCTGCCGTTTTCCGGGCGGCATCGACGGACCGGACACTTTCTGGGATCTCGTCGTGCACAAGGGCGACGGGATCGTGGAAGTACCGGCGGACCGCTGGAACCTCGCGAAGTTCTACGACCCGGACCCGGACGCGCCGGGGCGGATGTACACCAGGCATGGTGGATTCCTGACCCAGTCGCTGTGGGACTTCGACGCCGAGTTCTTCGGCATCTCCCAGCGTGAGGCGTCGATCATGGATCCGCAGCAGCGGCTGCTGCTCGAGGTCGCCTGGGAAGCGCTCGACGACGCGGGGATGGCGGGGCGGGTCGGCGGCCGCGAGGTCGGCGTGTTCGTCGGCGGCTTCATGAACGACAACGCGCTGGTGCGCAGCGGCTCGGTGGCCAGGGCCTCGATCAACAGCCACAGCCCGACCAGCTCGTCGCACACGCTGCTGTCGGCCCGCATCGCGTTCCTGCTGGATCTGCTCGGGCCCACCATGACCATCGACACCGCCTGCTCCTCCTCCTTGGTCGCGCTGCACCAGGCGGTGCTGGCGCTGGAGTCGGGCGAGTGCGAGACGGCGATCGTCGGCGGCGCCAACGCGATGCTGCGACCCGAGGCGTTCATCTCCATGTGCAAGGGCCGGTTCCTCGCGGTCGACGGCCGGTGCAAGTCCTTCGACGCGGCCGCCGACGGCTACGGGCGCGGTGAGGGCGCCGGCGCCGTAGTGCTGAAGACGCTGGACGCGGCGGTCCGCGACCGCGACCGGATCTACGCGGTGGTGCGCGGCAGCGGCGTGAACCAGGACGGCCGCACACTGGCCATCCCGGTGCCCAACCCGGCCGCGCAGGAGGCGCTGGCCCGGCGGGTGCACCGGCTGGCGGGCATCGACGCGCACGACGTCCGCTATGTGGAGGCGCACGGCACCGGCACGCCGGTCGGCGACCCGCTCGAATTGGCCGCCCTCGGCGCGGTGTACGGCGCGGTCGAGGGCCGCGACGAACCGCTGCCGGTCGGCTCGGTGAAGAACAACATCGGCCACACCGAGGCCGCCGCGGGCGTCGCGGGTCTCATCAAGGCCGCGCTGACGCTGCACCACGGCGTCATCGCACCGCAACTGCGGCTGGACAACCCGAACCCGGAGATCCGGTTCGACGAACTGCGGGTGCGCATTCCGCTGGAGACCGAACCGCTGCCCAACGACGACGGCCGGGCCGCGGTGGCGGTCAACAGCTTCGGCTACGGCGGCACCAATGCCCATGCGGTCCTCACCCGTGCGCCGGAAGCGCCCGCGCAGGAGCGGACGCGCGGGCCGATCACGGTGCTGCCGCTGTCGGCCCGCAACGAGACCGCGTTGCGCACGATGGCCACCCAGGTACACGACCTGACCGAGACCATCCCCGCGGACGCGGTGACCGAGGCGGCGTGGACGCGGCGGGCGCACCATCCGATCCGCGCGGCGTTCGCCTACCGCGACACCGACGATCTACGCGCGCAGCTGGCCGATTTCGCCGCGGGCGCGAGCAAGTCACCCGCCCGCGCGCTCACCGACGGCTCCACCCAGCCGGTGTTCGTGTTCAGCGGCATGGGCCCGCAGTGGTGGGGCATGGCGCGTGGCCTGCTCGAGGCCGACGGGCATTTCGCCGCCGCCGCGCGGTCGATCGACGAAATCTTCCAGGACATCGCGGGCTGGTCGATCGTCGAGGAGCTGCTACGCCCCGAGGCGGAGTCGCAGATCACCAGAACCGCGTACGCGCAGCCGGCGAACTTCCTGGTCCAAGCCGCGCTCCTGGCCGAATTCGCCGAACTCGGCATCCACCCCGCCGCGGTGGTCGGCCACAGCGTCGGCGAGGTGGCCTCGGCCTACGCCTCGGGCTCGCTGTCGCTGCACGACGCGCTGCTGGTGAGCTATCACCGCGCCCGGTTGCAGGCCACCACCGCGGGCACCGGCGGCATGCTCGCTGTCGGCCTGTCGGAAGACCAACTGCGCGAGCGGCTCGCGGGCGTGGCGGGCGTCTGCGTCGCGGCGATCAACAGCCACTCCGCGGCGACGCTGTCCGGCGACTCGGCCGAATTGGACCGTATTCGGGAGGAACTCACCGCAGAAGGCGTCTTCGCCAGGGCGCTGCGCGTCGAGGTGCCCTACCACAGCCACCTGATGGACCCCATCCTCGGCGAACTCACCACCGTGCTCGCCGGACTCGCGCCACGACCCGCGCGGGTGCCGATCTGGTCCACCGTCACCGGCGGGGAACTGTCCGGCCCCGACTGGGACGCCGAGTACTGGTGCCGCAACGTGCGCGAGCCGGTGCGGTTCGGCGCGGCCGTGGACAGCCTGCTCGACGCAGGCCACCGGGTCTTCCTCGAGGTGGGACCGCACCCGGTGCTCAGCGGCAACATCAAGGAGGCGTTCGTGCGCCGCGGCCTGGACGGCGCGGCGATCAGCACCCTGTCCCGCAACGCCGACGACCGCGACAACCTGCTGCGCGCGGTCGGCGAGCTGTACCAGACGGGCGGCTTGGACACGGCGCACGCGCCGGGCGCGACGGAAACGCCTGTGGCGCATCTGGATCTGCCTCGCTACCCGTGGCAGCGCCGCACGCTGTGGACCGAGGACCCCGCGATCGAGGCGGACCGCGTCGGCGCTGTCGACGGCTACGTCATGCTCGGCCAGCGCACCGCGGCGTCCGCGCCGGAGTGGGAAGTCGAGTTGTCGGTGGCCGCGCTGCCGTGGCTGCCCGATCACGTGGTGGACGGGTCCGTCGTGCTGCCGGGCGCGGCCTATCTGGACGCCGCGCTCAGCGCCGTCGCGGTGCGGACCGGTCGCGCCGGCTTCGGGCTGGAGTCGGTCCAGTTCGTCGCGCCGCTGGTGATCGGCCAGCACGACGTGCCGGTCTTGCGTCTCACCGTCGAGGAGACCACCCACAGGTTCACCCTGCGTTCGCGCGCCGCCACCGCGACCACCTGGACGGTCAACGCGTACGGCAGGCTGATCGAGGCGGACGTCGACGCGCGCTCCGTCGACCTCACCCCGGCGGCCGACGCGGTGGAGGTGTCCGCGGCGACGCTCTACGACGGCCTGGCCGCGCACGGCCTCGCCTACGGACCGAGCTTCCGGCTGATCACCGCCGCCAGCGTGGGTTCCGACTCCGTGCTGGCCCGGCTGGATCTCACGCCGCTGGCCGGGAGCGCGCCGAGCCTGCCGCATCTGGCCCATCCCGCGGCGGTCGACGCCGCGCTGCAATGTTTCGCGGCGCTGTACGCGCAGACCGCGCACGGCGCGAGCGTCGTGGTGCCGTCCTCGGTCGACGGGGTCCGCTGGACCGGCCCGCTGCCCGAGCAGGCCGTCGTGCTGGTCCGCCGCGTGGACGGTGACCCACTGTGCGCGGACATCACCGTCGCTTCGCCGGAAGGTGCGGTGGCACTGCATCTTTCGGGTGTGCGATTTGCCGCTCTCGGGGGCGATCCGGATCTGCACGAGCAGCTCGACGGGCTGTTCTACGAGCCGGTGTGGTCCATCGTCGACGACACCGTGACCGCCGACGAACCCGCGGGCGGGGAGGAGTTCCTGCTCGTGGTCAGCCTGGGCAGCACCGTCTCCCAGCGCGCGAAGGAGATCGCCAGCGCGCGAGCCTCGGCGGAGATCCTTACCCTGGAACCGGAGGAGACCGACGCCTCCGATCGTGTCCTCGCCGCCCTGCGCGCCGCGCAGGAGCGGCCCGGCGTGACGCGCGGTCGCCTCGTCGTGGTGTCCGGCGCCGAACTGGACGCGGTGCCCAACGCCTACGGGCTCGCCCAGGTCGCCAAAGCGGTCGGCGAACTGGTGGTCGGCGAGGAGGACGACGACGCCCCGGTGACCGAGGTGCGCGCGGTGGTGGTCACCGAGCAGGCGTTCTGCCTGCCGATCGACACCTTCGCCCATCCCGCGCAGGCCGCGCTCACCGGCGCCAGGCGCACGCTGCGCAACGAGCAGCCCGCGGTGCAATGGCGACTGGTCGACACCGAATCCACCACGCGCGCCGCGGACATCGTCGAGCAGGTGTTCGGCGACGGACGAGCCGACGAGGTCGCCTTGCGGGCGGGCGCGTGCTGGGCGCTGCATCTGCGCAAGTCCCTGCGCGACCATCTGGCGGTCTGGGACGAGGCCGCGCCGCTGACCGACCCAGAAAGTTCGTTCCGCCTGGAGATTCCGCGCTCACGACTGCTGTCGGACCTGGCGTGGCGCGCGGTCGATCGCGTGCCGCCGGGGCCGGGCGAGGTCGAGATCCGGATGGACGCGGTGGGCCTGAACTACAAGGACGCGCTCAAGGTGCTCGGTGTGCTCACCGAAAAGGAGCTGGCCGGCACGTATTTCGGCACCGACCTGGGTATGGACGGTTTCGGCGTGGTCGAGCGCGTCGGCCCCGGGGTGACCGAGGTCACCGTCGGGGACGAGATGTCGGTGTGTGCCAGGGACCTGGTTCGCAGGCACGTCACCCTCCGGCCCGACGAGGGCGCCACGATGCCACTCGACTACCCGGATACCGAGCTCGACCCGTGCCACTCCAGCTCGGTACTGCCCTTCCTCACCGCCGAATTCGCCTTCGGCGAGCTCGCGCACCTGCAACCGGGTGAGACGGTGCTGATCCACGGCGCGGCGGGCGGCATGGGCATGGCCGCGGTCCAAGTGGCGGTGCGCCTCGGTGCGCGGGTGATCGCGACGGCGGGCTCGGAAGAGCGCCGAGCGGTGGCCGCGGCGGCGGGGGCCCACGAGGTGGTCAACTCGCGTTCGATCAGTTTCGTCGACGACGTGCTCGGCCTGACCGCAGGACGTGGCGTCGACGTGGTCTACAACTCCTCCCCCGGCGAGATCCTTCAGCAGAACCTGCGGGCGGCCGCCGAATTCGGGCGGATCATCGAGATCGGCAAGGCCGACATCTACGGCGGTGGCGCGATCGACCTGCGCCCCTTCGACCGGAACCTGTCGTTCTTCGCCGTGGACATGGACCGCGCCCTGGCCGTGCGCCCCGAACTGGTCCGCCGCGCGGCGCGACGGGCGATGGACGCGCTGAACGACGGCACCTACGAGTACCTGCCGTACACCGCGTTCCCGCTCACGTCGACCGCCGAGGCGTTCGAGACCGTGGTGCGGTCCAAGCAGATCGGCCGGGTCGTGCTCGATCTGCGGGAGCCGGAACCGACCGTGCTGGCCAAGCGGCCGAGTCTGCCGATCGACCCCGCGGCCAGCTACCTGGTGACCGGCGGCTTCGGCGCGTTCGGCCTGGCCACCGCGCGCTGGCTGGTGCGGATCGGCGCGCGGCGCGTGGTGCTGGCCGGACGCAGCGGCGCGACCGGTGACGCGGCCCGCGCCGCGGTCGCCGAGCTCACCGCCACGGGCGTCGAGGTCGTCGAGGAGCGTCTCGACATGGCCGACTACGACGCCGTCGCCGCGCTGGTCGAACGCATTCAGGCCAGCGGACATCCCCTGCGCGGGGTGTTCCACGCGGCCGGCGTGGTGAACAACCTCGAGGTCCCGCAGATCACCGCCGAGTCGCTGGCGGAGATCTTCGGGCCCAAGGTCGCCGGTGCGGTCAACCTGGACACCGCCGTCACCGCAGCCGACATCGACCTCGACATGTTCGTGCTGTTCTCCTCGGCGAGCAGCATCGTCGGCATCTCGCCCCAATTCGGTTACGCGGCGGCGAATTCCGTGCTGGACATGATCGCGTCCGCCCGCCGGGCCCGCGGCGCCGCCGCACTCGCGGTGAACTGGGGCTTCATGAGCGGGGGCGGCGGCATGGCCGATTACGAGGCGGTCAGCCGATACGCGGAGATGACCGGTTACCGCTCGGTGGACATGGACGTGGCCACCGATCTGCTGGGCGAGTGCCTGCGGCTGAACCTGCCGCAGATCGTGCTGTTCGACGTGGACTGGAGCCAGTGGGCGCTGGCGCATCGCCCGTCCACCCGCACACCGCGTTTCGCCGACCAGGTGGCGGCCGCGGGCGGCGGGGCGTCGGGCGCGGGCGCGCTGCGGGCGGAGATCCTCCAACTGGGGGTGGAGCAGCGCGGCGAGGTGGTGGCCTACCTGCTCGCCGAGCAGCTGGCCGCGGTACTCGGCGTCGACGCCGAGACGATCGACCTGAACACCCCGCTGCCCGAGCTCGGCATGGATTCGCTGATGGGCATGGAGTTCGGCGCCCGCGTGGTGCAAGTGCTCGGCACCCAGCTGTCGGTGCTCGCCGTGATCGGACTGACGTTGCGCGGGCTCGGCGCGCGAATTGCCGAGCAGATTGCCCAAGAAGAAGAACGCGCGGCGAGGAGCGAGGACGAATGACCGGCAACAACAGGGAACTGGCCCGCGCACTGCTGGCCAGGCACGCCAACGGCGAGAACACCGCCCCGGCGACCGGCAACGGCGCGCGAGCCGCGGACGGCCCCGCCGCCCCTACCGCGGCGACCGGCAACGGCAACAGCGCGTCGCGCGGAGTCGCGCACACGTCGTTCCGTGACCACCCCGGCGTGCTCGAGGCCGCGCAGCGGTTCGGCCGGTTCGACGCCTGGGTGAGCGAGGTCGGTCTGGTCAACCCGTACTACCTGCCGCACGAGGGCATCAGCGGCGCGGTGACCCGGATGGCAGATCGGGACGTGGTGAACTTCAGCAGCTTCGGCTACCTGGACCTGGCCGCCGACCCCCGGGTACGACAGGCCGCCAAGGACGCGATCGATCAGTACGGCACCTCCGCCGCCGCGGTCCGGATCGTGGCGGGCGAGCTGCCGATCTATCGCGAACTGGAAGCCGAGATCGCGCGCATCTACGACACCGAGGCGGCGCTGGTGACCGCGAGCGGCTACCTCACCAACGCCGCCGCGGTCGGATTCCTGCTCGGCAAGCGCGATCTCGCGGTCTGTGACGCGCTGATCCACCACAGCGTGGTCTCCGGCACGGAGTGGTCGCGCTGCAAGCGAGTTTCCTTCCGGCACAACGATCCGGAGTCGCTCGAGACGATCCTCAAGATGTCGCGGCGCAGCTTCGACCGGGCCATGGTGATCATCGAGGGCCTCTACAGCATGGACGGCGACGTGGTCCGGTTGCCCGAGATCATCGAGGTGGCCCGGCGCTACGACTGCTCGATCATGATCGACGAGGCGCATTCGTTCGGCACCCTCGGCGCCACCGGACACGGTGTGCGCGAGCTGTTCGACCTGCCCGGCGACGCCGTGGACGTCTGGATGGGCACCCTGTCCAAAGCGCTCGGCAGCGTCGGCGGCTACCTCGCGGGCAACCGGGAACTGGTCAACGGATTCAAGTACGTCGCGGGCGGTTTGAGCATGTACACCGCCGCCCCGGCCCCGTCGGCGATCGGCGCCGCCCTGGCCGGGCTCGGGGTCCTGCGCGACGAGCCCGAACGCGTGACGCGGCTGCGGCACAACAGCGAGTACTTCCACCGCCGCGCCAAGGACTACGGCTTCGACATCGGCACGTCGGAGGGTTCGCCGATCATCCCGGTGATGACCGGCGCCGACGAACCGGCCGTGCTGGCGGCATTGGCCATGTTGCAACGCGACTTCAGCGTGAACGCCATCACCCACCCGGTCGTCCCGGCGGGAGAGGCCAGGCTGCGGTTCTTCATCAACTGCAGGCACACCGAGCAGCAAATGGACCAGGCGCTGGCCACGCTGCGCGAGGTGCTCGACGGACTCGCGGACACCGCGGGACAGCAATTCACACTCGCCCATGAGGAGCAGCACTCGTGAAAATTCCCATCAATCGATCCCTCCTCCGAAAGGCGGTGGTGCCCGGGGTGGCGCTGCTGCTGATGGGCTCGCTGTTCATTCCCGCACGGTCGGCGCTGCTGCCCACCTACGACGAGGCGGGCGGCCCCATCGCGAGCAAGTTCGACTTCACCGCGATGCCGATCGCGCTGCCCAAGGGCCTGCCGACCGACCGCAAGATCCGCGAGCTGCGCGAGCCGTACAAGCACCTGTCGGCCTGGATCTCCTCGGTCGGCGCGGCCATCGCGATGAACGACTTCGACGGCAACCGGCTGGCCGACGACCTGTGCGTGGTCGATCCCCGCTCCGACACGGCCTTCATCACGCCGACGCCGGACAGCAACACCGCCCGGTACGAGCCCTTCGTGCTCGATCCTCGGCCGCTGCCCGCCGACTCCTCCACGGTTCCGTCCGGCTGCATCCCGGGCGACTTCAACGGTGACGGCCGCATGGACGCGCTGGTGTCCTACTACGGCCGCACGCCGATCCTCTACTTGCAGCGCGCCAACGCGACCCACCTGGACGCCAAGGCGTTCCGCCCGGTCGACATCGTGCCGTCTCCGAACACCCCGGACGGGCACTACGAGGGCCAGCGCTGGATCACCGCGGCGGTCTCGGTGTCCGACTTCGACGGCGACGGCAAGCCGGACATCTACCTGGGCCAGTACTTCAACGACATGGACGTGCTCTCCAAGGACGGCCAGCTCGCGCTGTGGATGACCGACTCGCTGTCCAACGCGCGCAACGGCGGCAAAGATCGCATCTTCACCCTCGCCTCCGCCAAATCGGGTGACGAGCCGACCGCCGAGTACCGCGAGGTGGCCAACCCGTTCCCGATCGGCATGGACACCGGATGGGCGCTGGCCGCCGCCGCGGCCGACCTGAACGGCGATCAGCTTCCCGAGCTGTACGTGGCCAACGACTTCGGGCGCGACCGCCTGTTCGTCAACAAGTCCACACCGGGCCAGATCCGCTTCGGCTACGCCGAGGGCGAGCGCGGCATCACCGAGCCGAAGTCCTATGTGATGGGCCATGATTCGGACAAGGGCATGGCGGCCGACTTCGGCGACCTGAACGGCGACGGCATGCCCGACCTGTTCGTCAGCAACATCGCCGTGCGCTTCGCGCTCATGGAAGGCCACTTCGCGTTCTACAACACGGCCAAAGACACCGCCGACGCGGCACGGCAACTGGCCGAGGGCGTCGCGCCGTTCAAGAACCGCGCCACGGACGTCGGGCTGGCCTGGGAGACCTGGGGCTGGGACGCCAAGATCGATGACTTCGACAACGACGGCCGCAACGAGCTGATCCAGGCGACCGGCATGATCAAGGGCGAGACCAACCGGTGGCCGCAGATCCAGGAACTCGGCACCATGAACGACGACCTGACCAGGTACCCCTGGGCCTGGCCGATCATCGGCTCGGACGCCGATCTGGCGGGCAGCAATCCGGTCGGCTTCTTCAGCCGCGGTGACGACGGCAAGTTCGCCAACCTCACCCACGCGCTCGGCATGGACACCCCGGTGCCCTCGCGGGGCATCGCGGTCGGCGACACCTCCGGCAACGGCGCGCTCAGCTTCGCCGTCGCCCGCCAGTGGGGCGACCCGACCTTCTACCACAACAACAAGGCGAAGGGCGGCCAGTTCCTCGGCCTGAAGCTGTTCAAACAGGCTTGGGAGGGCAACGCGGCCACGACCACCGTCGCCGGTCTGCCCCCGCAGGGCGTTCCGGCGGTGGACGCCCAGGTCGAGGTCCGCACCCCGGACGGCCGGTTGCTCACCAGCCACCTCGACGGCGGCAGCGGGCACACCGGCAAGCGGGCCACCGAGGTGCACATCGGCCTGGGCGAGGTCGATCCGGCCGCCCCGTTGAACGTCACGCTCCGCTGGCGGGAGACCAACGGCACCCCGCACGATCAATCCCTCCAGCTCGCGCCGGGCTGGCACACCGTGAACCTCGCCTCGGACGCGCAGGAGGTCAAGCAGCGATGAGACACCTTCTGTCAACCTCAGGCGGCGAGTACGCGTTGGCGGTTGCTGACGTGGGTTTCTTCGTTGTAGGCGGTGCCGCGGGTCAGGC
>NZ_JBSGEZ010000103.1:0-18213 GCF_053603155.1 Nocardia sp. NPDC004260
ACACGCAACTGAAGCGACACAACCGACTCCGCCTCACCCACCGACCGGTTCGCAAATTTGACGACCAGGTCAAACCCTTATGTGAGCGGCATTGGGGTTAGTTTGCCCGCGTCTACTTGGGTTACGAGGTAGTCGAGTCGGGTGCGGTCGGCGCGGACCAGGACTGTGTGGACCTTGGTGCCGCGCAACGGGATCGGGGTGTTGGGAACGCTGATCGACGCGAATCGTCCGCCGCCGCGCACCGCGGCGAGCGTCGCAGGGCCGAGGGCGGCCGCGTCCAGGGCGGCGTCGACGCCGCCGGGGACGATGGCGCGGACGGCATCCGGCAAGGATGCCTGGCGCGGAACGAAATCGGTGGCGCCCAAGGCGCGCACCGCGTCCTCGTCGGCGGGTGCGGCCGCGGCGATCACCCGGATACCTTGCGCCGCCGCGAGTTCGACCGCGAAGCCGCCGACAGCCCCCGCCGCGCCGGTGACCAGCAGCGTGTCGGTGGACGCGAGATCCAGCGCGTCGAGAGCCTGCAGCGCGGTGAGACCGTTGAGCGGGAGGGTCGCCGCTTGCACCGGCGACACGGAAACCGGAGCGGGCGCGACATTCCCGGCCTCCAGCACCACATAGTCGGCCTGCGCACCGAGCGAGACGTCGAGCCGGTCGCTGATGCCGATCACCGCTTGCCCCACCGTGAACTCCGTGACGCCCGCGCCGAGCGCGTCGACCGTGCCCGCGACATCCCAGCCGACGCCCCACTGATCGCGCGGCGCGGCGAACGGTGTGCCGCCCACGCCAGCCCGCACCATCAGATCCACGGGGTTCACCGTCGCCGCCGCGACCGCGATGCGAACCGTACCCGGACCGGGCCGCGGGGTCGGCACTTCCACGATCTCCACCACGGCTTCCGGTCCCGGCCGGCGGACTACCACTGCACGCATGATGTTCCTTCCTCTCTGCTGCCGACCAATCTAGGAACGGTTACTATCCAATGGGTAGTAGTTACCCGAAAGTGCGTTAGAGGCAGAGAGGTGCTCCCGATGGCGACAAAGACCGCGGCGCAGCGCCGTGAACTGGCCAAACAGCGGTACGACGCGTACATCGCCGAATGCCCGACCCGGCAACTCCTGGACCGGATCAGCGACAAATGGGTGAGCCTCGTATTGGCCGCCCTCGCCGACGGGCCGTTGCGCTACGGCGAACTGAACCGGATCATCGCGGGCGTGAGTCCCAAGATGCTCACGCAGACGCTGCGCGGACTGGAACGCGACGGCCTGGTGGAGCGGCGGATCACCGCGGAAGTCCCGGTCCGCGTCGACTACGAACTCACCCCGCTCGGCCGCAGTCTTCAGCCGGTCATGAGCGCGGTGAAAGCATGGGCGGAGACACGCATGGACGACGTGATCGCCGCGCGGGCGCGCTACGACCGCACCGTCCAATAAACCGGTTGTCCGGTCTGAAAATGTGCTCCCACCTGTGGCTATGCATCGCAGGACGAATCGGGCTGCTGGCCTTAATCTGAATGCCATGACAACGGCATTCGATGATATGGATCTGCGCGATCTTGTCGGACTGCTCAACGAAGAGGAACAACGGGAGCTGCGGCCTGCGGTGCTGCGCGTGCTCGGTCGCCTCCCTTCGCAAGAGGTGCTCCGGCGCGAGCTCGGCCTTCGGCTGAAGGTCTGAGCGCCCGGTAACGCACCGGCGACATACGGCAGGGCCGCCGCGCAGGATTCACCTGCGCGGCGGCCCTGTGTTCTGGGCACCTAGCCCGTGGTCAGCTCGCTGAACGCGACGTCGATGGGTATCGGCACGTCCACAGCCAGACGGCGAGTATGCAGACAGACCAGGTGGTAGCGACCTTCGGAGAGCCGGTACTCCTCGATCTGCTCGATTCCACCGCCGGGCTCGGTGAGGAAGACGATGAGGTAGACCGGGATACCGACCGCCGCGTATGCGGCCTTTTTCTCCACCGTATCGGTGTGGTGTGAACTGTCGGGAGAGACGATCTCGACCACGAGCACGGTGTCATCGGCATACAGCCGCGCATCGTCGTCCAGACAGCGAGACACGACGACGTCCGGTCGGCGGAGGCTGAGCGGAACGTCGCCGAGCCGCCGCGCAGGAACAGCGCCCTACGCGACGGCTCGGGTTCGGGTGGTTCACCCGATCAGAACACGCGCATACTGCCCGGCGACCAGAGGCCCGAGCGTGTCGCGGTGCCGGTGTCCAGCTTCGCCGGGACGGCGCTGCGGTCGTACTGTTCGTAGCGCTCCAGGGAGCCCCAGTCACGCGCCCAGTCGTCCTTCAGGTATGTGGGCACGGAGATGGACCTGGCCAGCATCTGTGTGAAGCCGAGCACGCCGCCGAACTCCTCGGCCTGCCAGGTATTCGTCGAGCTGATGGCCAGCGGGCGGTCCGGCAGGATGCGGTAGCCGGGCGCCTCGGCCACGCCGTTGCGGTGGTCGAACGGACGCTGGCACGGGAACTGCAAGCCCACCGCCCAGTCGAGCAGGATCGGCTGCTGAGAACCCAGCAGGCTGTTGAGCGTCTGCAACTTCGGCATCCGCGGCGGCGTGAACGCCAGCCACTGGTCCCCGATCAGGATCGGGTCGTTGGCGACGATGCGCACCGCGTCGGCGTCGGGCGCGATCTCGTCCAGCGGCACCCGCAGGTTGCGCCAGGACGGGAACGGGCCGATATCACGCGGCAGGTAGGTGCCGAGCTTCTGCACGCTGCCGTCGGGCTGCCGCTTGCCGTAGTCGACGGTCAGCGACTGGCCGTACTTCATCGCGCCGGTGTCGTCGAAGGAGAGGATGCGACCGGCGGCCGAGATCACCACCAGCGGCTTGTCCGCCGAACGCGCGGGCAACTGGTACCAGCTCGAGGTGACGTTCGCGGGCTGCTGCACGCCGTTCTGGTAGCTGCCGAGGATCGGCGTGGTCGCCGGATCCAGGCCGAACGGGAGGGCGACGGTGGAGCCGTTGACGCCGCGCGCGCCCTGGCCGCCGCCGGTGCCCGCGCTCTGCCCCTCCGCGAAGGCCGCGCCGACCGACTGCGTGGAAGTATTCCCGGTGCCCGGCTTCACCTCGACGCTGTCGGCGGACAGATCATTGGGCACGCCGTTGGGGTCGAAACCGACCGGATCGACACCGGCCAGCGGATCGGACGGATTCGTCGGCGGGTGCGCCGGATCGATGATCGGCTCCAACTTGCCCGCGTTCGGGTCCGGCTCGACCAGCACGTCGTTGGCCAGGCCGCAGGTGCTGCCGCTGAGCGCGTCGATATTCGACCGGGCCAGCGAGTACGCCGGATACTGCGAGACCGCGCCCTTCACCAGCGAGAGCACCTCGAGCGCGACCATCAGCGCGGCGACCACGGTCAGCGGGATCGCCGCGAACCGGCGGATCCGCCTGCCGCGCGCCGTCTTGGCCGACGGCTGCGGCGCGGTGTAGTCCTCCCGCAGCGCGTACCAACCGACCAGCGCAAGCGCCACGCCGAACAGCACGAGCATGAGGGTGTTCGACTGGTAGCCGTGCAGCGAGACGCGCTTGTCGAACCACGGCACACCGAAGCTGGACACGTACCAGTAGCCGTTGATGCCGGAGAACGCGATCGCGAGCACGAACAGCAACCCGGCCAGGAAGATGGCCCGGTTCTTGCGGGCCCGCAGGGCACTCGCCGAGACCGCGACCGCGGTGACCGCCGCCAGCGAACCCGCGATGCCCGCGTACGCGCCGAAGTGGTGGGTCCACTTGGTCGGGTTGAACATCATGAAGAAGATCGTCCCGAAGACCACGCCCATCAACCGCCAGGTCGGACCACTGGAGATACCCGGTACCCGCCTGCGCCGCAGCAGCACCAGCATGGTGGTGAACAGGCACAGCAGCATCACCAGGAAGGCGAAGCGCCGCGACAGCGAGCCGTCGACGGTCTCCACGAACAGGTAGTAGTAGCGCAGGTAGTCCTCGTACCAGGCCAGGTTCGGCCCGGTCACCTGGCGAACCCGGTTGGCCTCCTGGATGCCCGCGAAGGTCTGGTCGGTGTAGACGGCCGTGAGCACGAGCACGCCCGCCGCGGCGATCGGTGCGAGCAGCGGCAGCGTCGAGCCCCACCGACCGGCGCCGAGCGCGGCGAACTGCCGGTGCTTGCGTACCACGATGCGCAGCATCGGACGGATACCGGCCAGCAGCGCGGCGACGCACATCAGGCCCGTCGGCGCGGCGGCGAGAGTGAACGCCGCCACCAGGACGGCCACCGCGGCGGGCAGCAGCCGTCCGGTCGCGATGGCCCGCTCGATCGACACCCAGGTCAGCAGGGCACCGAGCGCGACGATCGGCTCGGAGCGCAGGCCGTTGTCGAACGGCAGCCAGAACGCCAGGAACACCAGCCCGCCGGTCCACAGCGCCACCTTGCTGGTGCGCACCCCGCGACCCAG
This sequence comes from Nocardia sp. NPDC004260, assembly GCF_053603155.1. Classification (NCBI taxonomy): domain Bacteria; kingdom Bacillati; phylum Actinomycetota; class Actinomycetes; order Mycobacteriales; family Nocardiaceae; genus Nocardia; species Nocardia sp. NPDC004260. The sequence continues at coordinate 4,427 of NZ_JBSGEZ010000103.1, forward strand.
CCGGGGCACCACCTCGCGGCTGATCACCAGCCAGCACAGGATCGCGCAGGCCAGCGCCGGCAACCGCACCCAGGCACTGGCGGTGGAGATCTCGGAGAAGACCTGGATCACGTAGTAGTACCAGCCGAACGGCGCCTCCGGCACGCCGTACCAGCGGAAGTAGTTGGCCATGTAGCCCGCGTGCGGGGCCACCCGCACCATGCTGAGGATGTAGCCGTCGTCGGAGGTGTTCGCGCCCGCGAAATGCCACAGCAGCAGCGTGCCGACCACCGCGCCGTCCGCCCAGGTCGGCTTCAGCCAGTTCGCGGGCAGGAACCGGCGGTGCCCACGCCCGTCACTGCTGTCGAGCCGGGCCAGCGCCGCCAAGGCGATCAGCGTGCACAGCACCGCCGCGATCATCGCGACCAGCTTGATCGCGGTCGGGCTGGAGGAGAAGCGGGTGTCCACCGTCATGGTGAACGACAAACCGCTCGGCGCCGCGCCCTTCAGATCGGAGAACACCCCGACCACCTGGGGCCGCAGATCGCCGCCGAGCTGCCCCTCCGCCGGCACGGTGACCGACTCGTTCGCCCCGGGCGCCCCGCCCTCGATCGGCCGCTCCACCTGCCTGGTGAGCCCGTTGAACACGCCGTAGGTGCTGTCGCTGTCCGAGGCGATGCTCAGCGACGTGCACTCGCCCATGCGGTTGCGGTCGGCCGACACCACCACCGCGTTGCGGTCGATCACGTCCACCGAGGTCTCCGACACCCGCACGAACAGCGCCTCCAGCGCGGCCCGGTCGCCCTGCGGCGGCGCGGTGGCCAGCAACATGCCACCGCGCTCGGGTAGCTGGGCGATCGTCTCGCACGGGATCGTCGCCTTCAGATCGATCGGGACCTGCGACATCAGCGGCGCCTGCACATTGCCGAGCGTCCCGCCCTGCGGCCAGTTCAGCACCGCGGTCGTCTGCGTGACCGGCAGGAACGGCGTCGCCAGCGCGAACAACGCGCCGAGCACTCCGGCCACCAGCGCGATGAGCCGGGCGGTCCGGAAATCGTTCGGGGTCACCACCGGGGCGGCGGGAGGTTTCGTGAGAACAGCGGTTGCGGCGTCGGGCACGGTTGGCAATGCTAGCTGGCTCCCCCGCCTCTCCGGGTCTTTAGGCCGTGCTAGCCGGGTGTTGCGAGCTTCGCGTTCAGGTCCTGCGTCGGGTGCCGATCACATTCCGAGCGTTCCCGGCGAGTTACCCATGTGTATACGAAACCGGTTCTCCATATCCGACCCCGGTAGCCAGAAAAGTACCCGTATGACGCACCGGGCCGCAGAGAGATGGAAAGGTGGGTGTATGACCAAGGTGAATATCTCGACGAACTACGGATCGATCGTGCTCGAGCTGGACGATCAGAAAGCGCCCAACACGGTGCGCAATTTCGTGGACTACGCGAACGCCGGCCACTACAACGGCACCATCTTCCACCGCGTCATCCCCGGCTTCATGATCCAGGGCGGCGGGTTCGAGCCCGGGTTGCGTCAGAAGGGCACCAATGCCCCGATCCAGAACGAAGCGAACAACGGCCTGAAGAACAACAAGTACACCGTCGCGATGGCGCGCACCAACGACCCGCACTCGGCCACCGCGCAGTTCTTCATCAATGTCTCCGACAACGACTTCCTCAACCACTCCGCTCCCACCGCGGCGGGTTGGGGCTACGCCGTCTTCGGCGCGGTGACCGAGGGCGCCGACGTGGTCGACAAGATCGCGGGTGTCCGCACCTCCTCGGCGGGCATGCATCAGGACGTGCCGGTCGACGACGTCGTCATCGAATCCGTCACCGTCAGCTGATCATTCGAGACGCCAGACGCGAATCGGGCCGCGCCCCTTGGGGTGCGGCCCGATCGTGTACCGGTCGCTACAGCGGCAGCAGGTGATGCTTGCGCGGATTGCGAGCAACGGACTTGTCCCGCAACAGTTGTAGCGCACGACGGATTTCCAGCCGGGTCGTCGATGGCTCGATGACCGCGTCGACGTATCCGCGTTCGGCGGCCACCCACGGCGTCGCCACGGTGGCGTTGTAGAAATCGATCATCTGCTGGCGAATCGCCGCCCGCTGGTCCTCGGGCGCGGCGTCGATCTGCTTGGCTCCGATCAAGCTGACCGCGCTCTCGGCGCCCATGACCGCGATCCGCGCCGTCGGCCAGGCCAGGTTCACGTCGGCGCCCAGCTGCTTGGAGCCCATCACGGCGTAACCGCCGCCGTAGGACTTGCGGATCACCACGGTGACCTTCGGCACCGACGCCTCCACATAGGAGAACAGGAACCGTCCACCGCGCTTGATGACGCCGATCTTCTCCTGTTCCACACCGGGCAAGAACCCGGGCGTGTCCACGACGAACACCAGCGGGATCTCGAACGCGTCGCACAGACGCACGAAATGTGCCGCCTTGTCCGAGGCGCGGGCGTCCAGCGCGCCCGCGTACACCATCGGCTGGTTGGCCACCACGCCGACGCTGCGGCCGTCCACGCGGGCGAAGCCGGTGATGACGTTGCGCCCCGCCGAAGCGCCGAATTCGTGGAAGGCACCGTCGTCGAAGATGCGCAGCAGGATCTCGTGCATGTCGTACCCGGCGTTGTCGGAGTCCGGGACGATCGAGTTCAGCTCCAGGTCGGTGTCGGTGATCTCCGGCTCCAAGCCGGGATTCACGATCGGCGCCAGCTCCTGGCAGCTGGTCGGCAGGTAGCTCAGGTAGTCGCGCACCCACTCGAAGGCGGCCGATTCGTCCTTGGCCACGTGGTGGATGTTGCCGTACTCCGCCTGGCTGCGCGCGCCGCCGAGTTCCTCGAGACTCACGTCCTCGCCGGTGACCTCACGGATCACCTTCGGCCCGGTGACGAACATGTACGCCTCTTCGGTCGCCACCACCACGTCGGTGTTGATCGGGGCGTAGACGGCGCCACCGGCGCATTTGCCGAGGATCATCGAGATCTGCGGGACCAGCCCGGACAGCGGCTCCTGTCGCCGCCCCAGCTCGGCGTACCAGGCCAGTGAGGTCACCGCCTCCTGCACGCGCGCGCCGCCGGAGTCGTTGATGCCGACCACCGGGCACCCCACCTTGGCGGCGTACTCCAGGATCCCGGCCACCTTGCGGCCGAACATCTCGCCGACCGAACCGCCGTAGACGGTCTGGTCGTGCGAGAACACCGCCACGGGCCTGCCTTCGACCAAACCGTGCCCGGTGACGACGCCGTCGCCGTAGAGCGCGGCGGAGTCGCCCGGTTTGCGGACCAGCGCGCCGATTTCCACGAAGGTTCCCGGATCGAGCAGCATGTTGATCCGGTCGCGGGCGCTGGGGATGCCTTTCTTCGCCCGCTTGGCCACGCCCGCTTCACCCGCCGGCTCCTGCGCTAATTCCAGACGCTTGCGCAGGTCGGCGAGTTTTTCGGCAGTAGTGCTCACTTGGCCCCTTTCGCCTCGATCGCGGCGAGCTTCGCGGTCAGGTCGGCTCCGATCTTGCCGATCCGCGGTTCGTCGATGATCTGCAGGTGGTCGCCGGCGATGTGGACGACCTCCAAATTCGGGATGTACTCGTCCCAGCCGCCGTTCGGCACCCGGTCGGCGAAGCGTGGCTCGAGCTCGATCATCCCGTCGTGGTAGCGATCGGCGAGGTAGAGCACGACGTTGCCGTCGTAGTGGGACGGTTGGGTACGGGCGAGATGGCGACTATCGATCCACGAGGTGCGCTGATGCTCGAGCACGCCACCGGGAATCTTCGCGCCACTGATCTTGATCAGGTCGCTGATCATCTTGAACTGCTCTTCGTCGGAAGCCGCGGCCAGTGTCTCCAGCTGTTCGCGGTCCAGTTCGCCGTCGACGCCATAGGTCTTCTTGGCGAAGGTTTGGTAGCGCTCGATCCGCCGCACCCGCTCCTCGGGACTGTTGTCCTCGCCCTGCGTCGGAATGGCCAGATCGATCAGGCCGACCACGCGCACGTCCGCGCCCTCGGCCCGCAGCAGTTGCGCGGTCTGCATGGCCAGCACCGCGCCCAGCGACCAGCCGTACAGCACGAACGGCCCATCGCCCTGGAGCTTGCGCAGCTCGGGCAGGTATTGGCGGGCTCGTTCCTCGATGGAGCCGTCGACCCGTTCCAAGCCGTACATCGGCGTGTCGGCGGGCAGCCGCTTCAGCAGAGGTTCGTACACCAGTGTGTTTCCACCGGAGGGATGGAACACGAACACCGGAACCGCGTTCGAGCCCTCCGCGCGAGCCCGCAGCGGACGCACGCACCCGTCCACATCCGCGCCGCTGTCCTGCAGGTTGCGAACGATGTCGGAGAGCTGCTCGATGGTCTCGCAATCGAGCACGTCGTCCACGGTGACCTCGGCCTTGACCCGCTCGGTCAGGCGCGCGGCCAGCTTCTCCGCGGTGTCCTCGTCGAGGATCGGCAGCGTGTTGAAGATGCCTCCGGCCGACTTGCCGGTGACCACCGCCCAGGTGGCGAAGGTCAGGCGCTCGGCGGCGTCGCGCGGCGGGACGTCGTCCTCGTCGGCGGGCTGCTCGGCAGCGCCGCCGAACACGGCCGCGGGCGCGGCAGCAGGCTGGGGTGCGGGCGCCACGGCTTCGGGCACAGCGCTTTCCGGCGCCACGGAATCCGTCGGCGCGTCAGCCGGTGCGGTCTCGGGCGCGTCGGTCGTCTTGCCGGTGACCGCCGCGACCGGGTCGGCCCCGGTGGCCAGCGCCGCGCGGGCCGTGGCGATGAAATCGGAGTCGACGGCCAGCTCGCCGGTGCCGCCCGCGGCCTTGTCGGCGGCCTGCTGATCCGCCATCGCCTGCACCTCGTCGCGGTGCTCGATCGCGTACCGCAGCACCTTGCCGACCTCGTGCAGGCTCGCGTCCCGCACGGCCTGTACCTGCAACTGCGGGATGTCGAACTCGTACTCCACCCGGTTCTTGATGCGCATCGCCATCAGCGAGTCCAGACCGAGTTCCATCAGCGGGATCTCCATCGGAAGATCCTCGACCGCGTAACCCATGGACTCCGCGACGATCAGCGCGAGCCGCTCCTCGACGGTCTGCGTGCCGTTCGGATCCCACCGGTCGCCGAAGGTTTCCACGACCTCGATGTCGGCGTCGCCCTGGGGCTGTGCGGCGGGCACCGGGACCGTTTCGGCCACAACAGGTTCCGGCAGCGGAGCACCGGAGGTGACCACGGCGTCGAACACCAGGCGGAAGGCGCTGCCCTCCTTGGCATGCACCTGCACCGAGGCGCCGCCGGGATGCGGGGTGAGCGTGGTGGTGAGCGTGCCCGCGGCCGGGATCGGCGCGTGCGGGATGGACACGCCCAGCGACACCTCGCTGAGCACCTGCGCCGCCGCGGCGCGCACGAGTCCGGCGAGATCGGTCACCGAGGAGGCCTGGACCTCCCAGACGTGCCTGCCGTCCGGCAGCGCCACGTGCGCACCGGGAACCCGGCCGTTGCCGCCCGAGGACAGCTGGACCTTCGGCCAGTACTCCTTGCGCACGAACGTGGTGCGCGGAACGTCGGCGTACTCGCCTGCACCGAGCAGCGAGAACAGATCCACCTTGTGCCCGTGCACGTAGAGCTGGGCGAGCGCGGCGATCACACCGGCGGACTCGTCTTCTTTGCGCTTGAGCGTGGGGATGAGCTGCGCGTCGTGCACGCCCGCGGCGAAGGTGGTGCCCAGCACCTGCATCAGCGCGACGGAATTCGGCGCCAGCTCCAGGAACGTGGTGTGCCCCGCGTCCACGGCGAGCTTCACCGCGTTCGTGAAGTACACGCTGTGGCGCATGTTCTTGACCCAGTAGTCCTCGTCGTGGATCGGGTCGTGACCGGAGCGGAAGAACTCTTCCTTGTGCACCGTCGAGTACAGGCCGGTCTTCAGCTTGGTCGGCTCGATACCGGCCAGCTCCGCGGCCAGCTCGCCGAGCAGCGGATCCATCTGCGAGGTGTGGCCCGCACCGCGGGTCTGCAGCACCCGGGCGAACTTGCCCGCCGCCTCCACCCGCGCGACGATCGCCGCGACCTGGTCCTGCGGACCGCCGATCACCGTGTTCGTCGGCGCGGCGTACACCGCGACCTCGACGTCCGGGTATTCCGGCAGCAGCTTCGCGACGTCCTCGGCGCTGTACTCGATGAGCGCCATGTTGCGCACGTCGTCGTCGCTGATCATCTGCTCGCCCTCGCCCATGAGGCGGGAACGGGCGCAGATCACGCGCACCGCGTCCTCGAGCGAGAGACCACCGGCGATGTACGCGCCCGCGACCTCGCCCATGGAATGACCCACCACCGCTTCGGGTTCCGCGCCGTGCGCGCGCAGCAGCGCCGCCAGTCCGACCTGGATGGTGAAGATGCCGACCTGCGAGGTGCCGACGTTGTAGTCCTGGCTGTCGTCGAGGAACAGTTCGCGCACCGAGTATCCGGCCTCGTCCTGCACCAGCTCGTCGACCTCGTCGACGGCCTTCGCGAAGATCGAGTTCTCCAGGTAGAGCTGCTTGCCCATCTTGCGGTGCTGCGCGCCGAAACCGGCCAGCACCCACATCGGGCCCATGGCCGCGGGCGCGTCCGCGGTGAAGACGCCGGTGCCCGGCTTGCCCGCCGCGATGGCGCGCAGTCCGGCGATCGCCTCTTCGTGCGTCTTGGCCAGCACCACGCCGCGCGAACGCCAGTGGCTGCGCTTGGCCAGCGACCGCGCCACATCGGCGAGCGGAGTCTGCGCGCCCGCCTCGGATTCCAGCCAGTCGGCCAGCTCGGCGGCGGCACGACGGCGCCGCGAAGGCAGATAACCCGATACGGGCAGGATCTGCGGCAGCGGCTCGGTGCGCTCGGCGGTCCATTCCGCGTCGGCTTCGGCCGCCACCTCGGCCACGGCGTCGCGGGCCTCGGATTCCGTCGCCGCGTCGGTGGTCTCCTCCACCGCGTCCTCGTCCAGCCGAGCCTCCAGCTCGGAGAAAGGAGCCTGGGTGTCGGTCGTGGTCGGCACGTATTCCTGGACGACGACGTGCGCGTTGGTGCCGCCGAAGCCGAAACCGGAGATGCCGATGGTGGCCTTGCCGCTGTAGCGGGGGAACTCGGTGGGCTCGTCGACGATCTTCAGGTGCGCCTGATCCCACGGGATGTACGGGTTCGGTCCGGCGTAGTTGATGTTCGGCGGAATGACGTTGTGCTGCAACGACATGATCACCTTCGCCAGGCTCGCCGCACCGGCGCCCGACTCCAGGTGACCGAAGTTGGTCTTGGCCGAACCGAGCAACGCGGGCTCGTCGGCTGCGCGTCCCCGGCCGACCACCCGGCCGAGCGCGTCGGCCTCGATCGGGTCGCCGATCAGGGTGCCGGTTCCGTGCGCCTCGATGTAATCCACCGCCGACGGCGCGATGCCCGCGTCCCGGTAGGCGCGACGCAGCACTTCGGCCTGCGCGTCGGGATTCGGGGCGAGCAGACCGTTGGACCGCCCGTCGTTGTTCACCGCGGAGCCCTTGATCACGGCGTAGATCGTGTCGCCGTCGCGTTCCGCGTCGGCGAGCCGCTTCAGCACCACCAGACCGCCGCCCTCGGAGCGGACCATGCCGTCGGCGTCGCTGGAGAATGCCTTGATGTGCCCGTCCTTGGCGACGCCGCCATTGGCGTCGAAACCGAGCGTGGCCATCGGCGCGAGCAACATGTTCACGCCACCGGCGAGCGCCAGGTCGGCGTCACCGCTGCGCAGCGCCTGCACCGCCTCGTGCACCGCGACCAGGGTCGAGGAGCAGGCGGTGTCCACGGCCACCGACGGACCGCGGAAGTCGAAGAAGTAGGAAACCCGGTTGGGGATGATGGACGTGACGCTGCCCATGATCGCGTAGGCCTCGGCCGATACCGGCACGTTCGGATCGCGCTCGCTGCCAAGGCCGAGCGCCGCGAGCAGCATGAAGTCGTTGCCCGACGAGCCGATGAACACGCCGACCGGCTCGCCCTTGAGTTCGCTGGCCGGAATCCTGGCGTGCTCCAACGCCTCCCAGGTCAGCTCCATCATCAGGCGCTGCTGCGGATCGACCCGCTCGACCTCGACCGGCGACATGGCGAAGAACTCGGCGTCGAAACCCTTGACGACGTCCTGATCGAGATAGCCGCCCCTGGTGTTGGCGTTCTCGACCGCTTCCGCCAACCGCGGCTCGGCCAGGAACTCCGACCAGCGCCCTTCGGGCCGCTCCCGGATGCCGTCACCGCGTCCGATGAGGAATTCCCACGTCGACTCCGGAGTGTCGCCCGCGCCGGGCAGCCGCGTCGACAGACCTACGATCGCGATGTCGTGCGCCTCACCCGGCGCGTAGCCCGCGGTGTAGTAGGCGTCGTCGGACGACTCCGCGGGCAGGTCCGGCTCACCGTTGATGATCCGCTCGGCCAGCGAGGCGATGGTCGGATGCTGGTACACGATCGTCGCGTTCAGCATCACGCCGGTCAGTTCCTCGATGTCCCCGCCGAGGGCGATGGCGTCCCGCGAGGCGAGCCCGAACTCCTCCATCGGCCGGTCCACGGTGATCTGCTCGATCGGTTGCCCGGTCGCCTCGGAGACCCAGCGCCGCAGCCACTCACGCAGCTCCGCCACCGACATGTCGGTCTGCGCGCCGTCCTTCGCGGACTCGGCCGGGGCCGCCGCGTCGGCGACGGTCTCCACGGGTGGGGTGTCGGTCGTCTGGGTGGGCGTGCCCTCGTTGTCAGCCATCAATTCCTCAAGCTACCTGTCTGCGTACCGGGCGTACCGTGTTTGACGGCTCGGCGCTCGAGAAGCTCGGCGCCGAGCGTCGATGGTCGGTCCGAGGCCGCCCCTGGCAATTACTCTTCCGGTGCATCGGGGAAAGCCTGCTGGGTGTAACCACCCCGCAGCGTTCCCTCCAGATAGGCCGCCCGGCAGGCGCGGCGGGCGATCTTGCCGCTGGAGGTGCGGGGGATCGATCCCGCGGGCACCAGCAGCACGTCTCGAACGGTCACGCCGTGGCGCTGGGAGATCGCCGCGCGCACCGCGTCGGCGATCGGCAGCGGATCGGCCTTGCCCGCACCCGGACCGCGCTCACCCACGATGACCAGCTGCTCGGACGCGTCGTCGGCGTCGAACTGCAGGCCGGAGTGGCTGCCCTGCTCGAACACCTCGGCAGGGAGCTGGTTGGCGGGCACCGAGAACGCCGCCACGAAGCCGGGACGCAGCGCGGTGCTGGCTTCCTGCGCGGAGAACTCGAGGTCCTGCGGGTAGTGGTTGCGACCGTCCACGATCACCAGGTCCTTGACCCGGCCGGTGATGTAGAGCTCGCCCTCGAAGTACACGCCGTAGTCGCCGGTGCGCATCCAGTTCGCGTCCGGCTCGGTGCCCTCGGCGTGGCTGCCCTCGGACAGGCGCTCGGTGACCTTGTTCTGGAACGTCGCCGCCGTCTCGTCGGGACGGCCCCAGTAGCCGATGCCCATGTTGTTGCCGTGCAGCCAGATCTCGCCCACGTGCCCGTCGGGCACCTCGCGACCGCCGCCCGACTCCACGGACTCCGGATCGATGATCGTCGCCCACTGCGAGAGCGCGATATAGCCGCAGGACACCTGCGCGATCGCGTCCTCGTGGCCGGGGTCGACCTTCACCATGCGGCCCGCGTTGAGTTCCTTGCGGTCGACGTAGGTGACCTTGGCCTCGTCCTCGGCCTTGGTGGCGGAGACGAACAGCGTGGCCTCGGCCATGCCGTAGCAGGGCTTGATGGCGGTCTTGGGCAGCCCGTAAGGGGCGAACGCCTCGTTGAACTTCTTCATCGAGGAGGTGGTCACCGGCTCGCTGCCGTTGATCAGGCCGATGACGTTCGACAGATCCAGCGACTCGCCGTTCTTCGGCAGACCGCGCGCCGCGGCGTGCTCGAACGCGAAGTTCGGTGCGGCGGCGAAGGTTCCGGCGCCGTCGGAAACCGCGGCCAGCTCCTTGATCCACCGGTAGGGACGGCGCACGAACGCGCTCGGCGACATGATGGTGATGTACTTGCCGCCCACCGCGGGCAGGATCACCGTCAGCAGGCCCATGTCGTGGAACAGCGGCAGCCAGGTGACGCCGCGTGAGTTCCAGTCCAGGTTGATCGCGTCGACCATCTGCAGCACGTTGGTGCCCACCGCGCGGTGCGTGATCTCCACACCCGCGGGCACCCGGGTGGACCCCGAGGTGTACTGCAGGTAGGCGATGTCATCGATCGCGATGTCCGGGCGCACCCAGCTCTCGCCGACGCTGTCGGGAATCGCGTCCACCGCGATGATGCGCGGGCGCTGGGCGGCGGGCAGCGAGCGGAAGAACTGCCGCACCCCGGCCGCGGAGGAGCTCGCGGTCAGGATGGCCGAGGGCTCACAGTCGCCGAGCACCGCGTGCAGGCGATCGGTGTGGCCTGGCTCGTCCGGGTCGAACAGCGGGACCGAGATGGTGCCCGCGTAGATCGCGGCGAAGAAGGAGATCACGTAATCCAAGCCCTGCGGCGCGAGGATCGCGACCCGGTCGCCCGGGTTGGTCACCTGCTGCAGTCGAGCGGCCACCGCGCGCAGCCGAATACCGAACTCACGCCACGTCAACTCCTGCGCCTCACCGTCGCGCTCGCGCGAGTAGTCGATGTAGCGATACGCCAGGGTGTTCGCGTCGTTCCGGGTGTGCTTCTCGACGTGATCAACCAGGGTGTGATCCTCGGGAATGCGGATGTTCCCGGTTTCGTCCAGGTAGTCGTCGAAAGTCTCTTCCATTCCTTCTTCTCCTCCGAGGCACACGCAGCAAGACGGCGAGATCGCCGCTTTTACCTGTGAGGCCCCGACTCGCTTTCGCCCGCGGGTGCTCCAAGTGCAGAGCCAGCCTGCAGATTTTGTGCGGTCTGCGCGGTGACCGCTATCGGCTAGATGTACTCAAACCAGAGTCATGTTACAGAGAAGACCGGTTCACTCGTCCCGCAGCAGGGGAATAACGGGGGCGAACGCGTCCATCTGGGTGGGGAATACACCGACATAGGACATCGAGGTGAGCTGCCGCACACGGCGGATCTGCTCGGCGATCTCCTCGAATGTTCCGATCGCCACGTAGGGCGAGTTCAGGATGTCCTCGACGGACAGCTGAACATCGACCTCCAGGTTCGGGTGCAGTCCCCGGTCCAACGCCGACAGCGCCATCTCCGCGGTCTTCTCGCGATCGTCGGTGATCACGATGGCGGTGATGGCCCAGTTCAGCTCGATGTCGGCGAACCGGTCACCGGCGGCCTCCTTGATCAGATTCACCTTTTCCACGGCCTTCTCGATGGTGATGCCGGAGAGCAGGCCCTTGCCGTTCTTGGTGGTCACGGGAACGACGGAGACGATGTCGGCGTGCTTGGCGGCCAGCCGCAGCATCTTCGGACCGCCGCCGCCGGTGCAGATCGGGGGGCGTGGGCCCTGCCGCGGCCGTGGGGTCCCCTTGACACCGCGGACCTGGTAGTGCTTGCCCTCGAAGGTGCACTCCTGGCCGCGCAGCAGCACGTCGAGAATGGTCAACGACTCGTCCAGCTTCTCCAGCCGGACACCGGGCGACTCGTACGGGATGCCCGCGTTCTCGAACTCCTCCTTGATCCAGCCCGCGCCGACGCCGACCTCGAGCCTGCCCTTGGAGAGCACGTCGATGGTCGCCAGATCCTTGGCCAGCACGACGGGGTGGCGGAAACCGTTCGCCAGCACCGACGTGCCGAGCCGGATCTTCTCGGTGGCCTGGGTCAGCGCGCCGAGTGCGGCGATCGGCCCGATCTGCTCACCGAGGTGGTCGGGCACCACGAAGGTGTCGAAGCCGTACTCCTCGGCCTGCTGAGCGGTCTGCACGAACTTCCGCGCGCCGCCCTCCTGCTTGTTTCCTTCCCCGGCCGCCGCGAAGCGGAACGGGCGCAACGGAGTGCCCAGCGCGGACAACGCAGCATCCGCGTCACGGCTCGCCGTGGTGGCCGGTGCGGCGGCTTCTGTCATGAACTCATGCTCCTGGCTGTAAGGAAAATACGGGCGCGACGCCCCGTTCGGGTCCGCGCTGGGGTGGTGCCCGGCGTCGCGATCACCAGCGCACTTTACAGCGTGCTACCCAACTCGAGTTGCGCTTGTCACGCCAATCCGGTGCGGGGTATCTCACGGGCTGTGAATTCTCACGAATGAGCCGGATGCGGCGCTGTCTCGATGAGTCCGGCCGCCCAGTTCGCCGTCCACTGCGTCGCGGTGTTGCCGTCGCCGTCCACGACGAAGCTGTTGTAGAGGGTATGCACCGGGTTTCCCGCGGCCCGGACCAGCGTGTTCACGCTGCCCAGGATGTTCCACGGACTCAGCGCCTCCCGGGGGGCGTCGCAGATCAGATCGCCGGGCGCGCACATGGTGTAGGTGCGATCGGCCAGCGTGCCGAAGCCCCCTTGACGCGGACCGGTCATCGTGATGCCGGGCACGTTCAACCCCTTCAGCGCGACTTCGGCACCCACACCCGGCGGCGGGGGGCCGATCTGGATCGCCTGGCCCGGGCCGTTGTCGCCGGTACGGCGTCCGTCGGCGATCAACGTGACGCCCAGCACCAGATCGGCGGGCACGGGGCCCGCGCCCGCACCGATCTGCGCGGCGACATCACCCGCGATCACCGCGCCCTGGGAGAACCCCGCGAGCACGTAGGTGGTCAGCGGGCACTCCTGGTGCCGCGCGGCCATGGCGTCGACCATCCGCTGGGTGCCCTCGGATCGGCTGTTGTTGTACGACTGCTGGCCGTCCGGCGGGATCGCGATCGGATTGGAGAACTGCGCGACGTACGGAACGGTGTACACGTCCACCCGCTCGCTCGGGAATCGCTGGGTGATCGGGCCGGAGACGTTGAGCATCAGCGACACCGGGTTGGCGGTCGGATTGTGCGGATCGTCGGCGCTGTTCGACTCCCACGTGCCGGGCACCGAGATCATCTGCACATCCGGACAGCTCGCGGGCTGCGAGGTCGGGCGTTCCGGCGGTTTCGGCCCGGGGCCGGGCGGGCGCAAACGCCCTGCGAGCAGGTACCACAGCAGCAGGACCACCAGGACGATCAGCAGGATGCCGCCGATCACGAGCAGACATCCCGCCGGCCTGGACCGGCGGGAGGTCGAACGGACGCGCGAACTCACTGGCAGTACGTGGCGCGAGCGGTGGAGATGTAGATCTGCCCGGCCTTCTCCACCGGCATCTTCGCCGGGTCGAAGGACGGATCCGAACCTGCCATGGCGTTGACGAAGGTCATCAGATCCTGATCGGACGCGCCCGCGGCGGTGCCCTGGCAGACGTACGCGCCGATGCTCAGCGCGATGTCCGGGCTCGACGGGGTGACACCCTGCTTGGCCAGCTCGTCCAGGAACTTCTTGTCCTTGTCGGTGAGCTTCGAGGTGTCGGCGGGCGGGACGGCTTCGGTCGGCACCGGTTGCGGACGCTCGGGCGCCACCGTCGTGGTGGGCTGCTCCGGCGCGGGAGCGGGCTGGCCGGTTCCGGCGGGAGTCGAAGCGACCGGCGACGTGGTCGCCGCCGCTGCCGTCGTGGTGCGGGTAGGCGATGGCGTGCTCGTCGCGGTCGAATCATTGTCGCCGCACGCGGCGAGCAGGCCGGTTGCGGCAATCGCCACAACCACGCCGAATACCTTTCCACGGGTCCGATGCATGAATTCTTGTCCTCGATCTGTCACTGAGCGGGGTCGGGTCGCCCACCAGGCTAGCGGTGTTGAATTTGCCGCGCCTTCGCGCGGCGTGTTCGCGGCCCCCTTGTGGCTCGCGTCCGAGCGACCGCCGCTGGCGACTGCGTCGCGAACGCGGCGG
>NZ_JBSGEZ010000104.1:0-16456 GCF_053603155.1 Nocardia sp. NPDC004260
CCGGGGACGCCGTCTCATTTCAGTCCTCGCAGGACAAGCAACAAAAGCGTTCCCCGGAGGTCCCAGCCATGAACGAAGGTAGTGCTATCAGCGACTCCGCGAAGCAGGGCGCCGATCGGTCCGCGCGACCGGTCGGCGCCCGGCTGCGCGCCGCGGCCCGCGCCTGCGGCGACGGCGTCCGAGCGGGCGTCTGGTGGTTCGACTCGATCCTGGGTGGGCAGGACTACCAGCGTTACGTGGAGCACCTGCGGCGCAGCCATCCCGGCTGCGCCATCCCGACCGAGCGGGAGTATTGGCGGCAGCGGCATGCCGAGGCCGATCGCAATCCGGCCAACCGGTGCTGCTGACCGAAAAGATTTTCGGCGCGCGTCACCACATGCCGAGTCGGTAGTTGCCACAACTGTTGACCGGGCAACGGCTGTGCGATCTCATGGTCGTCGTGCGAGGTCGCGGCTGCCCCCAGCGATGGTGGCCGATTCCCGCTAGCACGGGTTCGCCACAGCTGCCATTGTGGTGTGCGTGACGATCACGGCATTGGATTTCGAACGTTGCTACCGGGCGGTGTCGACCCGGGACTCGCGATTCGACGGGCAATTCTTCACCGCGGTGCGAACCACCGGAATCTATTGCCGTCCTTCGTGTCCGGCGATCACGCCGAAGCGGGCCAACGTGTCGTTCCTGCCGACCGCCGCCGCGGCGCAGCAGGCGGGTTACCGCGCCTGCCGCCGCTGCCTGCCGGACGCGGCGCCCGGCTCGCCGCTGTGGAACACGAGGGCTGATCTGGCCGCGCGGGCGATGCGGCTGATCGGAGACGGCGTGGTCGAGCGGGCCGGGGTACCGGGGCTGGCCGCCACGCTCGGCTATTCCCAGCGGCAGCTCACCCGGGTACTGACCACCGAACTGGGCGCGGGGCCGCTGGCGCTGGCCAGGGCGCACCGGGCGCACACGGCGCGGCTGCTGATCCAGACCACCGCGATGGCCATGTCCGACATCGCGTTCGCGGCGGGTTTCGCCTCGATCCGCCAGTTCAACGACACGGTGCGCGAGGTGTTCGCGGTCAGCCCCACCACCATGCGGCTCGAAGCGCAGCGCGCGAAAACCGGAGCCCCAGCGCGTCCCGCGCCGTCCGGCAGCGGCTCGCTCACGCTGCGGCTGCCCTACCGGGAACCGCTCGACCGGGCCTGGCTGGAATGGTTCCTGTCCGCGCACGTGGTGCCGGGCATGGAATTGTGGGAGGACCGCGCTTACACCAGGAACCTGCGCACACCACACGGGCACGCCACCGCGCGGCTGAGCTTCCAGCGCGACCATGTGCGCGCGGATTTGTCCCTGCACGACATGCGCGACCTCGCGCCGACGGTGACCAGGCTGCGGCACCTGCTCGACTTGGACGCCGACCCGGTCGGCATCGATGAAGCACTCGGTGTTGGGCCTACGGCGCACGGCGGCTCCCCGAAACGGCCGCCTGAGCAGGCCGCCGAATATCTGCCGGACGCGGGGGCGGGGTCACCGCCGGAGAGCGAAGCGCTGACCGAGATCGACCCGGTCGACGTGGGTCGCCCGTCGTTCACCCCCGGTATCCGTGTGCCCGGATGCGTCGACGGGGCAGAACTATTGCTGCGCACCATGATCGGGCAGCAGATCTCGGTGGCCGCCGCCGCCACGCACACCGCCCGACTGGTCGAGGCACTCGGAGAACGGGTGGACGGGCCGATCCCACTGCTGTTCCCGACGCCGGAGGTGATCGCCGAACGCGGCGCCGAGATCTTGACCGGACCGGCGCGGCGCATCCGATCCATCATCGCGGCCGCCGAGGCGCTCGCCTCCGGGGAGCTGGCGCTGCACCAAGGGCGCACCGCCGCCGACCTCCGCCGCGACCTGCTCGCGCTGGACGGTGTCGGGCCGTGGACGGCCGACTACGTGACCATGCGCCTGCTCGCCGATCCGGACGTCCTGCTCGGCACCGACTTGGTCGTCCGCCGCGGCGCGAGCCTGCTCGGCATCGACCTGACGGACACCGCGCGCTGGGTGCCGTGGCGGTCGTACTTGTCCATGCACCTGTGGAAAACGGCACTGACCAGCCGCGCCACACCTTCCGTTGTCCCCGCGCTCGCCACTACGAAAGGCAGTGTCGAATCATGAACGCCAGCTTCGCCGTCCGCACCGACGTCGGCAGCACCCGCACCGTCACAGCGGATTTCGCCGTCACGGAGACACCGCTCGGCCCGTTCACCACGCTCGTCGACCCCGACGGCGCGGTGCTGGCCTCCGGTTGGACCTCCGATGCGGAAAACCTGCGCGGCCTGATCCATCCCGCCTTGCGGCCCGGCCGGCTGCGGCAGCGGGATTCGCTGGGCGAGGTGACCGGTGCCGTCACCGCCTATCACGAAGGCGATCTCACCGCGGTCGACCCGATTCCCGTTCGCCAGCAGTCCGGGGAATTCCTCGTGCACGCCTGGGAAGTGCTCCGCGCCGTCCCGGCCGGGAGCCCACTCACCTACACCGAATTCGCTGCCCGCGCCGGCCGCCCCGACGCCACGCGCGCCGCGGCCAACGCCTGCGCCCGCAACGCCGCCGCCCTCTTCGTGCCCTGTCATCGGATCCTCCGCATCGGCGGCGCACTCGGCGGCTTCCGCTGGGGATTGCCGGTGAAACGGTGGCTGCTCGACCACGAGGGGTGAAGTCTCGCGGCTCGCCGACTCGCCGCGCAGGGCAGCGGCCACGAACAGGAGGAGATCTACAGCGACGGCGTGCGTCACGTCGGCGTGCTAGCCCAGGACGGCAACAGCCTGTCGTTCGGCGAGGCCGGAACGTGCTGATCGCCGACCGTCAGTCCTCGATGCTCAGTCAAGGGTGCGCCGGGCAACTCAGCGTGCCCGCGCGCGGCCTGCACGGTGCCGCTCATCCGGTAGGTCGCGCGGACGCCTACGGTCGCCGTGGCTCACTCTCGCGGCTGCTTCCCAGCCGGAAGCGTGCACGTCGTTCGGGCGGATGCGAGGCGAACACGCCCACGCTCCGCGGCCTACGGGCCGCCTCTCGCGGGTAAGGACGTGATGCGCTGCGTCCGGACAAGACCGCTCGGCAGTGCAGCCGATATGTTCACGTCCGGTACGCAGCGGCCGGTAAGGCGTCGGCGGCGTGCCGCCACGGCCGGGTACACCCACCGCCTGCAGGGCTCAACCGCCGAGCCCCCGCAGTCCGCGCTCAGGCGATCGTCGCCTGGAGGTGGGAGCCGTCGCGGCCGCGTACGACGTGCAGGCGGCTGGGGATGCGCTGGCGCATCTCGTCCACGTGACTGACCACGCCGACCACGCGTCCGCCCGCGCGGAGTTCGTCCAGCACGCCCATCACGGCGTCCAGGGTGTCGGCGTCCAGGCCGCCGAATCCCTCATCGATGAACAAAGTGTCCAGCACGAGGCCACCGGATTCGGCGGCGACGGTGTCGGCCAGGCCGAGCGCCAGCGAGAGGGAGGCCATGAAGGTTTCGCCACCGGACAGCGTCTTGGCCGGACGGATGGCTCCGGTGTAGTCGTCACGGATGTCCAGGCCGAGGCCGCCTCGGCGACCACGCGGCCCGGCCTTGTCCGAGTGAACGAATTCGTAACGGCCGCCGGACATTCTGCGTAGCCGCAGCGATCCCGCCTGGGCGACCTCCTCCAAGCGTGCGGCCAGAACGTAGGAGTGCAGGGACATGCGGCGGTTGTTCGCACCACGCCCGGCGACCAGGTCGGCGAGACCGTCGAGTTCATCGAACGCTTGTTGTGCCGGGGCGATCCGGTCCACGGCGGCCCAGAGCTGGCCGCCGAGCTCCTCGAGTTGACTCGCTCGCCTGCTCGCCTCCGCATGGGCGGCCACAGCGGCGTTGAGCGCGGTCTGCGCGGCCGTCACCAGCGCGTCGAGCTCGGCGGGGTCGCCGGGCTCCTGCGCCGACGCCGCTCGGATCTCCGGTTCCGCCAGCACCGCTTCCGCCGCGGCACGGGCACGGTCGGCGGCCACGAGTTCCGCTTCGATCTCGGCCTGCCGCCGAGAGTCACGCGACGCGGCGTTGACGACTTTCGCGTAGGCGGTCAAGCGCGCGACATCGTCTCCCATCGTGTCCCGAGCTCGAGTGCCGAAAAGCGCCGGTTCTTCGGCGCCGACGGAATCCGAAGCGGCCATCTCGGCGGATTCCAGGAGCTGAGCCGGACCGCTGGCCAGAGCCGAGCCCTCAGTAGTGACCGACGCGGAGCCCGGAGCCAACGGCGAACCGCCATACTCGCCTTCCGGCACGAAACCCGCAAGACCGGCGAGGTTTTCGACCCGATCGGCGATCAGGGACACCTGCTCACGCGCCGCCACCGCTTCGGCGCGGGCGTCGCGCAGGGCGGTCGCCTCGGCGACGAGAGCGGCGAGCCGGGCACGGCGGCGGTCGATGGTCAGGTCCGCGCCCGCCGCGCTCCGCAGCCGGTCGGTGAGCTCGCCGAGGCGCTTTTCGGCGGAGGCGACAGTGGCGGCGACCGCGCTGCGGCGCGCCTCGGATGCGCGCAGCTCGTCGTGCAGGCGTGCCTCGTCGCCGCGCAGGCGCGTGAGTTCGGCTTCCAGCCCGTCGGCGTTGGCGGCCAGTTCCGAAGTGTCCTCGTAGCGTTCGGTCGCGGCGCGCAGGGCCGCGGCGAGTTCGACGCGGTCGGTATCGCCGCCGCGAGCGACCAGCGCTTCGATCTCGCGCTCCAGGCCGGTGATGCGAGCCAGCGCGCGATCGCGGACGTCCTCCGCGGCACGCTCGGCCGCCGCCGCGGCTTCCTCCTCGTCCTTGGACACCGCGGTGTCGGTCGGCTGGGCGGGTGCGGGATGCTGCGCGGAACCGCAGACCGCGCAGGGGCTTCCGTCGACCAGCTCGCCGGCCAGTTCGGCGGCCATTCCGCTCAGCCTGCGCTCACGCAGATCCAGCACGAGTTCTTTGGCGTCGAGGTGCGCGGCGCGGGCCGCGTCGAACTCGATGCGGGCGTGATCGAGCGCGGTGCGCCGGGCGGCCAGCTCGACCGCGGCCGTGGCGGCCGCCTGCAACCGTTCGGTCTCCGCGGTGATGCCGGGCAGGGCGGCGACCGCTTCGGCGGCCTCGCGCAGCCTGGCCTCGGCCGCGGTGAGCACGGCGGGCAGCTCCTCGCGCCGCGCGGCGAGTTCGGTGACGCGCCGGGCCAGCGTCGCGTCCTCGGTGCGCAGGGCGTCGAGTTCACCGCCGAGCCGGGTGGCGGCGGCGGCGTCGGTTCGCACTTCGTCCAGCGCACCGATCTGCGCGCTCCAGCGCTGGACCGCCGCGTCGATGTCGGCGTCATCGCGTACCCGATCGCCGTCGACCAGTTCGGCGCCGCCGAGTTCGGCGCTCGCCGGTTCCAGCAGGCGGGCTGCGAGCCGCGCTGCCGCCGTGTGCTTTTCGCCCTCCCGCCTGCGCTCGGTTTGCACCGCCGTACGCGCTTCGTCGATGGCGGCGACGACCGGCGCGGCCCGGCGAGCGAGGTCGAGCTCCGCTTGCAGTGCGGCGCGCCGATCCGCGCCAGCCGCGTAGTCGTCCAGTTGCGCGCGTGCCGCGCTCATGCGGCGACGCAGTTCGCGCAGCCGACGCTGCTGTTCGGCCTGCTCCCGGACGCGCGCCGATTCCGCCTGGCAGCGTTCGACTTCTGCCACGGCCGTGGCCAGATCAACGCGCGCGGTGGACAAAAGATCCTGCGACCACCCGACGCATTCGCCCGTACCGACCGAATCCGCTACCCCCGCAGCCATGCCCACCTGCGTGATCAGCCGCTTGATGCCGTCGGTACGAGCATCCAGATCCGATTCGGCGGCGCGGCGCTTGTCGGCGAGCCACTGCTCGGCGGTGCCGAAACGCTTCGTGTCGAAAAGTTTTTCGAGCAGCTTCTCGCGATCTTCGTTGTCCGCGCGCAGGAAGCGGGCGAAGTCGCCCTGGGGCAGCAGCACCACCTGGAAGAACTGGTCGGCGCTCATGCCGAGCAGGCGCAGCACCTCCTCGCCGATATCCGGTATCCGGGAGAGGTTCTCGCCCCGGCCGTCCAGCCAGGCCAGCGTCGCCTTCGGGTTGATCGTGCGCATGCCCGTGCCATCCCGCTTGGGACGCTGGTACTCGGGGCCTCTGGTCAGACGCAGTCGCCGCCCGCCCAACGTCGCCTCCAGCACCACCTCCGGTGGTGTCTGCTCCGGTGCGTGATCGGAATGCAGGCGCTTGCTCTCCCCGCGCGCACCGGGCACCCGGCCGTAGAGCGCGAACGCGATCGCGTCCAGCACCGTGGTCTTGCCCGCGCCGGTCTGGCCGTGCAGCAGGAACAGCCCGTCGGCGCCGAGCGCGTCGAAGTCGACGACCGTGGTGGCGGCGAACGGGCCGAAGGCGGTCATCTCCAGCTTGTGCAGCCTCATGCCGCCGCGCCTACGCCCGGCCTCGGCAGGGCGCTCATGCGGTCAGTTCCTCGGCGGCGGCCACGGTGGCCACCTGCTCCGGTTCGGCGACGGCGGCGGACAGCGCCCGCTCCAGCCAGGTCATCTCGCTCGAGCTGGGTGCGCCGCGGACGTCGGTGAGGAAGCTGTGGGCTACTTCGATGTCGCGGCGGCCGTGCACCCGCTCACGGTAGCGCAGGTCCGGGCTGCCCTCGGGCCGCACCCATTCGACGTGCACCGCGTAAGGGAACCGTTCGCGCAGCTTGCGCATGGCGTCGACCGGGCGGGCGACGTCGGTGAGCACCGCGGACACGTAGTGCTGTTCGGCCGTGCCGTACTCGGCGCCGCTCAGCAGTTCGTCCAGGGTGCCGGTCAGTTTGCTCAGGCCCCGCACCGTCGGCAGGTCCCTGCGGCGCACCGCTCGCAGGCCGGACGCATCCAAGTCGACGATCCAGACCGCTTTGCGATGCGCGTTCTCGCCGAACGAATACGGCAGCGGCGAGCCGGAGTAGCGCACCGCCTCCGCGAGCGTCTGCGGTGAATGCAAATGGCCGAGGGCCACGTAGTCGATGCCGTCGAAAGCAGCCAGCGGAACCGTCTCGACGCCGCCGACCGAGATGGAGCGTTCCGATCCGGTGGCTTCCCCGCCGACCACGAAGGCGTGGGCCAGCACAACCGTCCGCGCCCCGGGCCGCCGCGCGATGTCGGCACGTACGCGAGCCATGGCCGCGTCCAGGATCTCCGCGTGCGAGCGCGCCTGCGGCACTGCGAGTTCCGCGCGGGTGATCTCCGGTTCCAAGTACGGGATGCCGTAGAACGCCACCGGCCCGTGCTCGTCTTCCAGCAGCACGGGCCGATCGGCGTCGGCCACGGTGGTGCGCAGATGCAGCCCGCCCGCGGCGGCGAAGCTCGCGCCGGCGCCCAGCCGAGCGGGCGAATCGTGGTTCCCCGAAGTGGCTACGATCCGGGCCCCCGCACTGCGGATCGCCTCGAATCCCCGGTTGCACACCGCGATCGCGTCGGCGCTGGGAATCGACCGGTCGTACACGTCACCCGGCAGCACCACCACATCGACCGATTCCTCGGCTACCAGCTCCGCGATGGCGGTCAGTGAACGAGCCTGGTCGGCAAGCAGATCGACCCCGTGGAACGTGCGCCCGATGTGCCAGTCCGAGGTGTGCAGCATCCGCATGCCGCGAAACCGTAGGGCAAGGCACCGACAGACTTCAATCGCCCCGCCCGCTGTGTCGGGTTCGCCCAGCCGGAACCCGGCGTGTCCAGCCGACGTGTCCGAATCGGCGGATCCCGTTCGGCGACGAGCCGAAACCTCACGCAACTCTTGGCCTCCCGAATCCCACGGCGTGGGCGATTCCGGATGCCAGAATCCGAACAGCTATGTGAAATTTTCGGTAACGCGCTGGCCGAGCCGGTTTCCGACGCGATGCCGAGCAGTTGCCAGATGCTCGTTCTTGTCGGTGACGTACGGCACTATCTCCGCTATGACCGCACCGATGCTCGTCGCCCTCGTGCTGGTGTTCGCCGCCGGTCTCGGCCTCGGCTGGCTGGGCCGCGCCGCGCGGGACGGGCATCGCGCGGCGGCGGCCGAGGCGCGGCTCACCGCGGCGGCGGACAACGAACGGCTGCTGCGGCAGTCGCTCACCGCGGCCAACGAGGATGCCGCGCGGAGGCATTCGCACGCCGTCGGCGCGCTGGTGGAACCGCTGCGGGCGGCGGTCGGAGCGCTGAACGAGCACATCCAGCAGGTCGAGCGACAGCGGCTCACCGCGTATTCGAGCCTGCGCGAACAGGTCGCGAGCATGCAGCGCACGTCGCATCAGCTCACCGGGCAGACCGGCCGGCTGGTCGCGGCGCTGCGCGCGCCGCAAGTACGGGGACGATGGGGCGAGATCCAGCTGGAGCGGGTGGTCGAGCTGGCCGGGATGACCAGGCATTGCGATTTCCGGACCCAGGTGAGCCGCACCGGTCACGGCGAGGACGACCGCACGGTGCGACCCGATCTGGTGGTGCGCCTGGCGGGCGGCAGGCACATCGTGGTGGACGCCAAGGTGCCGTTCGCCGCCTACCTGGACGCCTGCGGCACCGACGACCCCGACGTGCGCGCCGAGCTGCTCACCAGGCACGCCAAACATCTGCGCGCGCATGTCGACCAGCTGTCGGACAAGGCGTACTGGGCCGCCTTCGACCCCGCACCCGAATTCGTGGTGCTGTTCGTGCCCGGCGATCCGTTCCTGGACGCCGCCCTGACCACCGACTCCGAGCTGCTGGAGTACGCGTTCGGCCGCAATGTGATCCTCGCTACACCGACCACCCTGATCGCGTTGCTGCGCACCATCGCCTTCGGCTGGCGGCAGGAGGCGCTCTCCAAGGACATGGCCACCGTGCAGCGGCTCGGCCGTGAGCTGTATCAGCGGCTCGGCATGACGGGGAAACATCTGGACCGGCTGGGGGCGCAACTCGGCAGAGCTGTCGAGGCTTTCAATTACACAGTGGCCTCGGTGGAGTCACGAGTGATGGTCACCGCGCGCAAACTGCACGAGCTCGAGATAGCCGAGCAGGAAGTGCCCGAGATCGGGCGTGTGGATTCCCGGCCTCGCGCGGTGAGCTTCGCCGACGCGGGCGAGTAACCGGGACTATGGCCGTGCCGCCACGCCGCCGAGAGCGGCGGCAACTAGTGTGCATATCGTGGCTGCTTCCGAACGTGTGCGATCCCGGGTGCCCGCGCCGCAACGCTCGATCCTGCCGTCGGTGCCGGGGATCCCGGTCGGCGCGGCGATCCTGATCGCGGTTGCCTGCACGTTTCTGGGATTCCTGATCGATGCCAGCGGCGGCAGTGCCGAGCTGACCGGCACGTTCGCCGCGCTGTACATCGTGGGCTGTGTGGCGGCCGTCGCCGCCGTTCGCTACCGGGGCTTGTTCAGCACGATGGTGCTGCCGCCACTGCTGCTCTTCGTCGCCGTCCCGCTGGCCTATCAGCAGCTCACCGGCCGTGGCTCGACCTCGATGAAGGACATCCTGCTGAACCTGGCGATCCCGCTGGTGAACCGGTTCCCGACCATGATGCTGGCCACGGTGGTGGTCCTGCTGATCGGTGGCGCCCGGATCTACCTGCACCGCCGGGAAGAGGGAGGCGACAAAGCACCACGCCGTGGCGGCAGCTGGGGCAAGTCACCTGCGAAGAAGACCAAGCCCGGCCGTTCCTCTCGTGGCCTGCCGGACTCCGCGCGCCGCAGAACCCGCCGCCCGAAGGACGAGCCCGCCGTGCCGGAGTCGGCCGACGCCGAACAGCCCGCTGCTCCCCGCCCGGCCCGCCGACCGGCAGCGCAGGTCGCCGATACCCCGCCGCGCGTCGCCCCCTCCCGTCCGCGCGAAGGGCGGACTCCCGCTCGGGGCCCTGCCCGCCCGACCGGTGCCATGCCGCGGGCCGAAGGCGAACCACCACGCGGCGCGGGCCGCCGCCGTGAGATGCCGCCGCACCCCCAGCCCAATGTGCGCTATCGCGAACGCGATTCGAACCGCCCGGAACGGCGCAGGCCAGAGAATCTGTAGGCGAGGTCGCTCGGTGCGGTCGGAGCTGGATACCGCACGCTCGGTGCGGGCCTGGCGTCAGCGCCGGGCGTCGCGCAGTTCGCGGGGAAGGGCGAAAACGAGGGTTTCGTTGGCCGTGGTGACCGGCTGGACGTCGCCGTAGCCGTGCTCGGCCAGGCTGTCCAGCACACCGCGGACCAGGATCTCGGGCACCGAGGCGCCCGAGGTGATGCCGATCGTGCGGACGCCGTCGAGCCAGGCCGGGTCGATCTCGCGGGCGAAGTCCACCAGATACGCGGCCTTGGCGCCCGCACCGAGCGCCACCTCGACCAAGCGCACCGAGTTCGACGAGTTGCGCGAACCGACCACGATCACCAGATCGCATTCCGGAGCCATCGCCTTCACCGCGACCTGGCGGTTCTGTGTGGCGTAGCAGATGTCGTCGCTCGGCGGGTCCTGCAGGGCGGGGAAGCGCTCGCGCAGCCGCTGCACCGTCTCCATCGTCTCGTCCACGCTCAACGTGGTCTGCGAGAGCCAGATCACCTTCGACTCGTCGCGCACGCTGACCTGGTCCACCGCGCCGGGCCCGTCGACCAGCTGCACGTGCTCGGGCGCCTCGCCCGCGGTGCCCTCGACCTCCTCGTGGCCCTCGTGACCGATCAGCAGGATGTCGTAGTCGTCACGGGCGAACCGCTTCGCCTCCTGGTGCACCTTGGTCACCAGCGGGCAGGTGGCATCGATGGTGTGCAGATTGCGCTCGGCGGCCGACGTGTGCACCGCGGGGGACACGCCGTGCGCGGAGAACACGACGACCGCGCCCTCGGGGACCTGGTCGGTCTCGTCGACGAAGATCACGCCGCGCTCGCGCAGCGTCTCCACGACGTGCCGGTTGTGCACGATCTCCTTGCGTACGTAGATGGGCGCACCGTGCTTCTCCAGCGCCTTCTCGACGGTTTCGACCGCCCGGTCCACGCCGGCGCAGTACCCGCGCGGCTCCGCGAGCAGCACGCGTTTTCCGCCGTCGGCGACGGTGCTTGCGGCACCTGCCGAGCGGGCGATTCCGACGTTCAAGGGAATGGCCGAAGACATGCCCACAGGATACGTGCGGCCCGGGATCGCGCCACGTCCGGGAGTTGCCCGTCACATTCCCGCTGCGACCCGCGGATCGGGATCGTAAGCCGGGTCTACGACCGGGTGCGACGATTGTTTCGGACGGCCCGCCGGGTTCCTGCGCGCATTTCCGCGATATGAGTGCGGTCCCGCCGATCGGCTACGACCCGCGAATACGCGAACCGCGCGCCCCTCCTTTGCATAACACACCATTTCCGGCAGGCTAGGACCATGTTTCGACCACCCTTTCTGGCCCGGGTCGCCGCAGGCGCGGCCGTATACGCCCTCGAGGAATCCCGTCGGCTACCCACGGCGGCAATGAATTTCCCGATCACGGCCATCAGTCAGGTGCTGCAGACGACGATGCACGTCCAGCAGTTCGTCACCAGTCTGGCCCTGAAGGGCGACGCGGTTTTCGACCGTTTGGCCAACCGCCCGGTCGAGCAGCCGGAGTGGGCCACCTTCGACGAGGACCTCGCCGACGACCCGAGCCCCAGCACGCTGCGCGCGAGCCGATTCGACCTCTACACCGCCGATGATCCCGACGCGTTCCCCGCGCCCGAATCCTTCGCCACGGACGACACCCGTGCAGGCGCGACCAACGGCCATGTCGCCTCCGTGACGCCGATCGGCGAGCCACCGGCCGAGGAGCCGGACCCGGACACCGATCCCGAGACCGTCGCGGAAGCGCCCGTCATCGCCGAACCGGAAGTCGCCAGCCGCTACGACTACGCCAACATGACCCTGGCCCAGTTGCGCGCCCGCCTGCGCCTGCTGACTATCGATGACCTCACCGCGCTGCTGGAGTACGAGCAGCACACCCGCGCCAGGGCGCCGTTCGTGACCATGCTCACGAACCGGATCGCCACTGTGCAGGCCCAGTGACCGAACCCCGGACACCCTCGTCGCCGACGGCTGGCCGGGAGACCTCCGGCCAACCCGCCGCCTCTCCGGCCAACTCCGCTGAGCATCCGTGGCCGGTGCGTTCGGTCTCCATCAAGGTCGCCCAGTGGATCGACCGGCTCGGCAGCATCTGGGTGGAGGGCCAGATCACCCAGATCAATCTGCGGCCCGGCACCCGCACCGCGTTCCTGGTGCTGCGGGACCCGTCCGCCGACATGTCGCTGTCGGTGACCTGCGATCCCGACCTGATCCGCAATTCCCCCGTTCCCCTGCAAGAGGGCAGCCGGGTGGTCGTCTACGGCAAGCTCTCCTTCTTCACCGGGCGCGGCACGATCTCGCTGCGCGTGCTGGAGATCCGGCCCGTCGGCATCGGCGAACTACTGGCCCGCATCGAACGGCTGAAGGCGCTGCTGGACGCCGAGGGCCTGTTCGATCCCCGGCTCAAGCGTCCGATCCCGTTCCTTCCCGGAACCATCGGCCTCATCACCGGCCGCGCGAGCGCCGCGGAGCGCGATGTGCTGAGCGTCGCTCGCAATCGCTGGCCCGCGGTGCGTTTCGAGATCCGCAACACCGCCGTGCAAGGGCCGACCGCGGTATCGCAGATGCTGACGGCGCTGGCGGAGCTCGACCGGCATCCGGACGTCGAGGTGATCGTGCTCGCGCGCGGCGGCGGCAGCGTGGAAGACCTGCTGCCGTTCTCCGACGAGGCGCTGTGCCGCGCCATCGTGGCCGCGACCACGCCGATCGTCAGCGCGATCGGCCACGAACCGGACAACCCGCTCAGTGACTTCGTCGCCGATCTGCGCGCGGCCACGCCGACCGACGCCGCCAAACGGATCGTCCCGGACGCCGCCGCTGAGCTGGCCTGCATTCGTGAACTGCGCGAACGCACCGCCGCGGCGTTGCGGGGTTGGGTCGACCGAGAGACCAAGGCGCTCGCCCAGCTGCGTTCGCGACCCGTGCTGGCCGATCCGCTGCGCGAGATCGATCGCCGCCAGGAAGAGATCGAACGTCTGCGCGCGGCCACGCACCGCTGCGCCGAGCACTTCGTCCGCACCGAAGCCACGGCCACAAGGCATCTGCGCGAGAAACTCACCGCCGTCGGCCCCGCCGCCACACTCGCCCGTGGCTACGCTGTCGTGCAGCGGGTCACCGGTCGGGAACGCGAGGTGGTGCGTTCCATCGAGGACGCGCCCGCCGGCAGCCAGCTGCGCATCCGGGTCGCCGACGGGGCCATCACGGCCGCCGCGCTCGGCACCCAGGCCCTCGGCGCCAAGAACACCGACACAGGGAGGAACTGACTTGGCCCAGTCCGGCAAGTCCACCGAAGCCGAGGGGACGGGCGCCGACCCGGCCGACGACGCCGCGGAGATCGCGGGTTTCGGCTACGAACGCGCGCGCGACGAACTCGTCAACGTCGTCAAGATCCTCGAACAGGGCGGCCTCGACCTCGATGAATCCCTCGCTCTGTGGGAGCGCGGCGAGGCGCTGGCCAACCGCTGTGAGGAACACCTGGCGGGCGCGCGCAAGCGTGTCGAGGACGCGCTGCACCGCACCGACCTGGAGCGGCAAGAGTGACCATCCGCCGCGCCACGCCCGACATCCGCACCACCGATCTGGCCGCCAGCCGCGACTTCTACCGGCTGCTCGGCTTCCACGAGGCGATGGACCTCGGCTGGGTCGTGACGATGGCCTCGCCGTCCAACCCGACCGCGCAGGTCCTGCTCGTCGGCCCGGACGCCGAACAATTCCAGCCGGACATGAGCGTGGAGGTGGACGACGTCGACGCCGTGCACGCGGCGGTGACCGCCGCGGGCGCCGAGGTCGTCTACTCCTTGCGCGACGAGCCGTGGGGCGTACGCCGCTTCTTCGTCCGGGATCCGAGCGGGACCATCGTCAACGTGGTGAGCCACCGCTGACGACGGCCCCCGGCCTCGTCAGCGCGATGCGGCCACGGCGCGGAACCGTGCGACGCCGTCCGCGCTGCTCACCTGCTCGAATCCGGCCTTCTCCAGCACCCGCGCCGACGGCGGATTCGACAGCTCCACCTCGGCGTGCACCGCACGTACGCCGGGTGCGGTGAGCGCGTGCGCCGTGAGGGCGACGGTGGCCTCGGTGGCGTACCCGCGACCGCGCCGCGAGCCGACGATGCCGTACCCGATCTCCAGGTCACCGTCGGCGGGCGGCCAGAACAGCCCGGTCGATCCGACGACGAGCCCGGTCGAGCGCTCGATGACGAGCCGATGCCCGAACGGCCCGAGCCAGTCCGGGTGCGCCGCGAGCAAGCCCGCGACGACGCGATCGCCGTCGGCAGGGAAATCCGCCACCCACTCGGCGTGACGGCGGCCATCGAGCACGGCGGCCGCCGCAGCGACGGTCCACGACCGCAGAATCAGCCGTTCGGTGCGCAGGTCGGGGGAAAGGGAAACAGACACAGACACGTGACACTCCTGGTCATCGAAGAAAGACCGGTCCGCGTCCGCGGAAAAATCAGTGGCGCGCGAACCGGCGAAAGGCATGCGAAAGACGGCTGAGGACAGCCATATTCATCGACCTCCGAAAACCGGTTCGGCACGTGTCTCGTACCGCGGCAAAGCTAACGAACGCGCGGAGCCGAAGACAAGCGGATTTCAGGGCTTCAGCGGTTGCGCCGCGGTAATCGCCTGGGCGAGCGTGCTGAACGCCGCCTGGTTGCCCGCGCCGGTGATCAGCACGCGGGACTGGCCGAGGTCGGTGATCCACGCGGTCTCCGAGCCCTGCTCGGCGTATACGATCCATTTCTGCGCGCCGACCTGCTCGGTACCACTGGCGTAGCGCGACCCGAGCACGAACCTGGCCAGCGCCTCCTCGGTCGCGTTGCTCTGGGTGAACCGCATGTAGGTGCCCTGCGGCGTGATGTAGCCGACCGTGCTGACCGGCCCGCCGCCGTTGCCGCCGATCGACTCGCGACTGCCGGAGTTCGGCG
Organism: Nocardia sp. NPDC004260; assembly: GCF_053603155.1. NCBI lineage: Bacteria > Bacillati > Actinomycetota > Actinomycetes > Mycobacteriales > Nocardiaceae > Nocardia > Nocardia sp. NPDC004260. Next base: position 14,948 of record NZ_JBSGEZ010000104.1, read on the forward strand.
TCCAGTCCGCGGGCAGGTCGGGGTTGCGGATGGGGAACGGCAGGGAACGAGCGTCGGCGGTGAGCGCGGCGCGCGCGTCGAAATGCGGGATCCGACCCTGCGTCGGACCGTTCGCGGCGAAACTGCATTGGCTGGCCAGCCCGGCGAACACCAGCGCGATCAGGACCAACGGGATCAACGACCAGAACAGATCCCGGTAGTCGTTCAAGATGCGCGGCTTTTGGTACGACACGCTCCCAGTATCCACTCGTGCGGCGACGCCGCCCCCTGCACCCCGGCACCATGAGCAGGGGTGTACGGCCGTGCCACATCGAATGAGACAATTGACCGGTACGTACCGACGCACAGGAGGCCCCGCAATGACGGCAACTTCCCCTACCCCTAGCCGCCGCGAGGCGCCCGACCGCAACCTCGCACTCGAGCTGGTCCGCGTGACCGAGGCAGGGGCGATGGCCGCGGGCCGGTGGGTCGGACGCGGCGACAAGGAGGGGGGCGACGGCGCGGCCGTCGACGCCATGCGGCAGCTGGTCAGCTCGGTGTCCATGCGCGGCATCGTCGTCATCGGCGAGGGCGAGAAGGACGAGGCGCCCATGCTGTACAACGGCGAGGCCGTCGGCGACGGCACCGGCCCGGAAGTGGACTTCGCCGTCGACCCGATCGACGGCACCACGCTGATGTCCAAGGGCGTGCCCGGCGCGATCTCGGTGCTCGCGGTCGCCGAACGCGGCGCCATGTTCGACCCGTCCGCGGTGTTCTACATGCACAAGATCGCCGTAGGCCCCGACGCCGCCCACGTGATCGATATCTCCGCCCCGATCGCGGAGAACATCAGCCGGGTCGCCAAGGCCAAGAATTCCGCGAAGTCCGACCTGACCGTCTGCATCCTGGACCGCCCCCGGCACGCCGAGCTCATCCAGCAGGTGCGTGACGCGGGCGCCCGCATCCGCCTGATCTCCGACGGCGACGTCGCGGGCGCGATCGCCGCGGCCCGCCCCGACTCCGGCACCGACATCCTGGTCGGCATCGGCGGCACCCCGGAGGGCATCATCGCCGCCGCCGCGATGCGCTGTATGGGCGGCGAGCTGCAAGGCATGCTCGCGCCCAAGGACGACGAGGAACGGCAGAAGGCCATCGACGCGGGGCACGACCTCGACCGCGTACTGACCACCGAGGACCTCGTCTCCGGTGAGAACGTGTTCTTCTGCGCCACCGGCGTGACCGACGGCGACCTGCTGCGCGGCGTGCGCTACTACGGCGGCGGCGCGTCCACCCAGTCGATCGTGATGCGCTCGAAGTCCGGCACGGTCCGCATGATCGACGCCTACCACCGCCTGACCAAGCTGCGCGAATACTCCTCGGTCGATTTCATCGGCGACGAGCACGCGGTCCCGCCGCTGCCGTAATTTTTTTCCAGCGCCTGCGGCGCTGGGTGTTCGCGGCCCCTTTGTGGCTCGCGTTTGCGCGACCACCGCTGGCGACTTCGTCGCGGACGCGGTGGCCGCGCAAACG